>NZ_JAOSHO010000929.1 GCF_025917275.1 Pseudomonas agronomica
AGCGACTCGATCTAGCAGATGCCCCAAAAAAAGCCCGCGCCGCCTGATGAAGGCTGCGCGGGCTTTTTCGTTTCCGGCGATTACTCCTTCGCTGGGATCACTTCCAACACCCGAATTACCCCCGCCTCTGGATAATGCCAACGCACATCCAGATCCCAGAACTGCGCGCCATATTCCCGTTCCGCTGTAGGAACCTGGTACGCCGGGCGTGGGTCTTGGGCCAGGCATTGTTCAATCAGCTCCACCAAGGGCTCATCAAGGCGCATGGCGTGGTCGCGCGCTTGAAGCAGGGCAGAGGCGGCCCACTGCACCGGAATCAACTCAGGCGCGGCGCTGGCGATGCTGTTGGTGGCTGAGTCGATGATGTCCGCATAGGGTACGTAGGGCTTGATGTCGAGAACTGGTGTGCCGTCCAGCAAGTCAATGCCCGAGATCCACAGGCGTCCGGCTTCGACCCGTTCCAGCTTCACCACCGACTGGCCGATGCCGTTGGGGCGGTGAGTCGCGCGGGTGGCGAAAACCCCCATGGATTTGTTGCCGCCCAGGCGTGGCGGGCGGACCTTCAATCGTGGCTTGTCTTCTAGCGCCTGATGGAACAGGAACAGCAACCAGACATGGCTGACCTGCTCCAGGCCCTGCACCGCATCCCCCTGGTCGAACGGCGCCACCAGTTCCAGCACGCCACGCGCGGCCGGGGCCAGTTGCGGTTGGCGGGGAATGGCGAATTTCTCCTTGAAGCAGGAGCGGACGAAGCCGATGGGGGAGACGCTGTAGGTCATGGGCTGGGATCGACGCAGGATTGAATGGGCATCATAGCGCGGGCGGCAGGTCTTGCCCTTTGTGGCGGAGGCTTTTGTGGCGAGGGAGCTTGC
>NZ_JAOSHO010000093.1 GCF_025917275.1 Pseudomonas agronomica
GCAGGCTTCGCCAGCTCCTACGGGGTTCAGCGCGAGCTTCCTCGCCACAAGGGCACCGAAAACACTCGCTATCAGCCCTCGCCAATCTCCACCACATCCCCATTCAAGCGCACCGGCCACACCCGCAGGCGCTGCTCGGGGTATTCCAGGCAATGGCCGTCTTCCAGGCGGAAATGTTGCTTGTACATCGGCGAGGCAATCACCAGTTCGCCCTTGATGTTGCCCAGCAATCCACGACCGATGACGTTGGCGCCGGACTTCGGGTCGCGGTTGTCGACGGCGTACAGCGGCTTGTCGGCATGCTCCGGCAGGTACAGCAGCGCCACCTGGTTGCCGTCATGCCAGGCGACCACGCCGGAGTTCGGCACTAGGTCCTCGCGGCTGCACAGGGCGCGCCATTGCAGGGGTTGTTGCGCGGCTTCGCGAGTGGAAATACGAACGACGTTTGACTGGCTCATCAGAGCACCTCCTCGGTGAGGGGAATCAGGTGAAGTTCGCCGGCATGCACCGGCCGGCGCTGGCCGCGCTCGCGAACGAAATGAACGTCCGGATCGCCGCGCTTGTCGTTGACGAAGGTCCGGAAGCGCTTGAGTTTTTCCGGGTCCTTCAAGGCGTTGGCCCACTCGCATTCGTAGCGGTCGACCACCAGTTGCATCTGCGCCTCGAGCTCGGCGCCCAGGCCCAGGCTGTCGTGGATGATCACCTCCTTGAGGTAATCCAGGCCGCCTTCCAGGCTTTCGCGCCAGACCGAGGTGCGTTGCAGCTTGTCGGCGGTGCGGATGTAGAACATCAGGAAGCGGTCGATGTAGCGGATCAGCGTCGCGTCGTCCAGGTCGGTGGCGAACAGCTCGGCGTGGCGCGGACGCATGCCGCCGTTGCCGGCCACGTAGAGGTTCCAACCCTTTTCGGTGGCAATCACGCCGACGTCCTTGCTCTGGGCTTCGGCGCATTCACGGGTGCAACCGGACACGGCGAACTTGAGCTTGTGCGGCGAGCGCAGGCCTTTGTAGCGGTCCTCGATGGTCAGGGCCATTTGCACGCTGTCCTGCACGCCGTAGCGGCACCAGGTGCTGCCCACGCAGGACTTCACCGTGCGCGTGGATTTGCCGTAGGCGTGGCCGGTTTCGAAGCCGGCTTCGATCAGCTCGGCCCAGATGTCCGGCAACTGGTGCAACTGCGCGCCGAACAGGTCAATGCGCTGGCCGCCGGTGATCTTGGTGTAGAGGTCGTATTTCTTCGCGACGACGCCGATGGCGATCAGTTTGTCGGCGGTGATTTCCCCACCGGCGATGCGCGGTACCACCGAGTAGGTACCGTTCTTCTGCATGTTCGCCATGAACGTGTCGTTGGTGTCCTGCAACGGCACCAGGTGCGGGTCCATGATCGGCTGGTTCCAGCACGACGCCAGGATCGAGCCCACCGCCGGTTTGCACAAGTCGCAACCGGTGTGGCCGCGACCGTGTTTGGCCAACAGCTCTTCGAAACTGATGATGCCTTCCACCCGCACCAGCGCGTAAAGCTCCTGGCGGGTGTAGGCGAAGTGTTCACACAGGCTCTTGTCGACACTGACGCCACGGGCGATCAGTTCGTGCTCGAACACTTGCTTGACCAGTGCCGCGCAGCCGCCGCAGCCGGTGCCGGCCTTGGTGTCGCACTTGAGCTGGCCGAGATCGGTGCAGCCGCCGTCGATGGCCGAGCAGATCGAGCCCTTGGTGACGTTGTGGCACGAGCAGATGGTCGCGGCTTCAGGCAACGCCGCCGGGCCGAGTGTCGGGGCGCCTTCGGAGGATGGCAGGATCAGGCTGGCGGCGTCCTTGGGCAAGGCGATGCCGTTCTGCATGTACTGCAAGAGCGTGTCGTAGTAGCTGTTGTCACCGACCAGTACGGCGCCAATCACGCGCTTGCCGTCAGCATCGACCACCAGGCGCCGGTAGCTGGCGCTGGTTCCGTCGATGAACTGGAAGCTGCGCGAACCCGGCGTATGGCCGTGCGCGTCGCCGATGGAGCCGACATCGACGCCCAGCAGCTTGAGCTTGGTGGACATGTCCGCGCCGGTGAAGGCCTCGCCGGCACCGCCACAGAGGCGCGCCGCGACGTTGCGGGCCATCTGGTAGCCCGGCGCGACCAGGCCAAAGATGCTGCCATTCCACGCCGCGCATTCGCCGATGGCGTAGATGTCCGGGTCGCTGCTCTGGCAATGATCGTCGATCACCACGCCACCGCGCGGTCCGATCTGCAGCTCGCATTGGCGGGCCAAGGCGTCCTGGGCGCGGATACCGGCGGAAAACACGATCAGGTCGGTTTCGAGGAAATCATCGTTGCCGAAGTTCATCCGATAACGGTATTGCTCGCCCGCGCTGATGGATTGAGTGCCCTTGGACAAATGCACACCGACGCCAAGTTTTTCGATGCGCGCCTTGAGGGCCAGCCCGCCCTGCTCGTCCAACTGCACCGGCATCAGCCGTGGGGCGAATTCGACGACGTGGGCTTCCAGGCCGAGGGACTTCAAGGCGTTGGCCGCTTCCAGGCCCAGCAATCCACCGCCGACGACCACGCCACGGCGGGCGTTGCTGGCGGCGTTACGGATGGCGTCGAGGTCTTCGAGGGTACGGTAGACCAGGCACGAATCGCCTTCGGCGCCCAGGATCGGCGGCACGAACGGGTAGGAACCGGTGGCGAGCACCAGTTTGTCGTAGCGGATGCGTTCCCCGGCGGTGACCACTTCGTGGGCCTGGCGATCGATCTCCAGCACCGGCACGCTCAGGTGCAGCGTGACGCCGGGGGTCTGGTACAACGAGGCTTTGCCCAAGGCCAGCGATTCGGCGTCCCGTCCCGAGAAATATTCGGACAGGTGCACACGGTCGTAAGCGCGCATCGGCTCTTCGCTGAAGACGTGTACGCGGTAATGATTGAGGGCACCGCGCTCGATCAACTGTTCGACGCAGTGATGGCCGACCATGCCATTGCCGATCACGATCAGCGTTTGCAGCTTGTTCAGGGAAGCAACGTTGGAATTCATAAAAGCACCCGACAAAAGCCCATCACGTTTTTTTGAAAGCAAAAAAAAGACGCCTGAAACCTTGCGGTTCCAGGCGTCTTTGCCTGTTCTGTGCGGTATCGACCCGGCGACTGCGCCCTGATCTACCGTTATCCCCCGGCCTGCTGGCACTCGATCTTCGTTGACCGACGGGGCTGCCCACTCGATTGTGTTCACGGTGGGCCTGGACAACGTCTTGCAGCGAGCGTGCCAAACCTTGCTTGACCTGCCGCGACAACCTCATGGGTATCCCACAATCCCCTGTGGGAGCAGGCTTGCCCGCGAAGAGGCCCGCCCTGCCACTTCAAGCTGACCGGCGCCAGCCACCGTTTCGCTAGCCCTGCCATCTGCCTTGCGATGGTGCGACCACCCAACTGCGGCTTCATAAAAGTGCACCCCTTCAAACCCGCCGGCAAAAATCCTGAACCATCGCCAGCCCGAATTTTCACAATAAATGAGGCGCCAGTCCGGCCCCGCACGAACCCGTAGCGACGCCCGGACAGTGGCTGCCGTTCAACCCGAGACGAAGGAGATTCAACGATGAAAATCAATGAAATCATGAGTCGGGAAGTCCGCACGATCTCCCCTGATACTCCGCTGCGCGAAGTCGCCCTCATCATGCGCCAGGCTGATATCGGCGCGCTGGTGATCAATCAGAACGACCGCATGGCCGGGATGGTGACCGACCGCGACCTGGTGGTTCGGGCCATGGCCGAAGGCATGAATATGGACACACCGGTCAGCCGGATCATGAGCGATGAGGTGCGCTATTGCTTCGATGACGAAGAGATCGACCACGTCGCCAAGAACATGGCCCAGATCGAAAAACGCCGCCTGCCGGTGGTGAACCGTGACAAGCGCCTGGTGGGCATGGTCTCGCTGGCCAACGTCGCCAGTTGCAACGCCGACAAGGTCAGCGCCAACCTGCTGCGCGGCGTCGCGCAACCCCACTGACCCTTGGAAGGAGTTGCGGAGCAAGCACAATGGATGAGCGAACCCCACCTGTTGTTGTGATCAGCGGTTCCACCGCAGGCGTCGGGCGTGCCACCGCGCACCGATTTGCCGCCGCTGGCTATCGCGTCGGCTTGCTGGCGCGAGGCGAACAAGCCTTGGCGGCCACGCAAGAAGAATTGAAGCAACTGGGCGCGACGTGCCTGGGGATCAGCATCGATGTCGCCGACGCCGAAGCGGTATTCGATGCAGCTCAACGAATGGAGCGGGAACTGGGACCGGTCGGCGTGTGGGTCAACTGCGCGATGGCCACGGTGTTTTCGCCCATCCGCCAATTGAATGCCGAGGAAGTCCGCAGGGTGACCGAGGTGACTTACTTGGGCACCGTCCACGGCACGCTCGCGGCGCTGGACCTCATGGGCCGGCGCAATCGCGGGGTGATCATCCAGGTGGGTTCGGCACTGGCTTACCGCGCCATTCCGCTGCAAGCGGCGTATTGCGGGGCGAAGTTCGCGGTGCGAGGCTTCACTGATTCCTTGCGCTGCGAACTGCTTCACGAGCACAGCGATATCAAGGTCTGCATGGTGCAACTGCCTGCGATCAATACGCCGCAATTCGATTGGGCGCGCAACAAGTTGGGCAAGCGGGTGCAACCCGTGCCGCCGATTCATGACCCGGACGTGGCCGCCCGGGCGATATTCAGCGTGGTCAAACGCACACCCAGGGAACTGTGGCTGGGCGCGGCCTCGCTCAAGGCCATTGTCGGCACGTGCCTGATGCCAGGCCTGCTCGATCGCTTGATGGCCCGTAGCGCCTATTCAGGACAGACGACCAACGAGGAGGACGACCCTCAGCGTCCGGACAACCTCTTCGAATCGCAGGAACCCCTGCATCGTACCCGTGGGCGGTTCGTCGGCCGCTCGCGGGACTCTGCGCTGGCCTTGAGTTCGACGCAGGTGTCGGCACTGCTGTTCGCCAGCGGCGGGTTGCTCGCCGTGGTGCTGTTATTGTTTTGAGTCGACGCGACGGAACCACCGATAACCGTACCCGTGCAACGTCAGGCCCGATTGTGTCGTGGCCGGGTACGGACTGTCGGATAACATTTCCTCGAAACCCTCCAGGTCCATTTCCCGCAACCGCACGGTGACGGTGTCCTTGCCGAGGTTCGCCAGCATGACCGAGCTGGCCTCGCAGACATGGGCGATGGCGAATACCGCCGGGTGGTCGACCGTCAGCAGTTGCGCCTTGCCGTCGCCGACTTCGTTCAGCTCCGCGCGGGCCAGCAACAGCTGACGTGCCCGGCTCAACAGCGATTCGGCGTCTTTCAGTTGGCCTTCAACGTTCAATCGCGTGTAGGCAAACGGCCCCTCATCGATCACCGGGGCGGCCAAACGTGCGGCCGACGAAAACCCGGCGTTGGCCCGGTCGCTCCATTGCATGGGCGTGCGCACCGACAGGCGCTCGGGACGCGTCAGGTCGTCACCCATGCCGATTTCCTCCCCATACCGCACGATCGGCGTGCCGGGCAGCGACAGCAGCAGCGCCTGGGCCAACGCCTGGCGACGCACGTCACCGTCGAGCATTGGCGCCAGGCGCCGGCGAATACCTCGGCCATACAAACGCATGTCCTGCTCCGGGGCGAAGGCCTGCATCACCTCTTCGCGCTCCTGCTCGCTCAGGCGCTCCAGGTCGAGCTCGTCGTGGTTGCGCAGCCACACTGCGTAGTTCGCGCCGTCGGGCGGCGCCGGCCGGCGGATGATGGCCCGTTGCAGGGGTTCGGCTTCGCCGCGGGCCAGGGCGAGGAACAGGTGATTGTTGACCCAGAAATCCAGCACCAGGCCCAAGCGCTCCCCGGTGCCGAAGTAATGGCTGTAGCGCTCCGGATCGACATCCACCTCGCCCAACAGGACACCTTCGGGATTGATGCGGGTCATGCATTTATAGAATCGATCCAGCACCCAGACGCCCTGCTCCTCATTGCCGCCGCCGGCCTGCTCGACCAAGTGCGAAGCGGCATCGAGGCGAAAGCCGGCGATACCGAGTTCGAGCCAGTGGACCATGACCCGCTCGATCTCCTCGACGACCCGCGGGTTCGCCAGGTTCAGGTCCGGTTCGTGGCGATAGAACAGATGCCGATAGTACTGCCCGGCCTGCTCGTCCCACTGCCAGATGCTGTCTTCCACCGAGGGAAAGATGGGCTGGTTGCCGTCGTCGACCGGCGTGTCGGACCACAGGTAGTAATCCCGGTAGACACTGTCCTTGTCCCGTCTCGCTCGAAGGAACCACGGGTGCTGGTCGCTGGTGTGTTGCACCACCAGTTCGAGAATGACGCGCATGCCGCGCTCGCCGGCCTGGACGATCAATTGGCGCAGGTCTTCCTCGCTGCCAAAACGCGGGTCCAACGCCATGAAATCACTGACGTCATAACCGGCATCCCTGAAGGGTGATCGATACAACGGCATCAGCCAGAGCGCGCCGACGCCCAACGCTTGCAAGTAATCAAGTTGGCGGATGATGCCCTTCAGGTCGCCCCGACCGTCGCCGTTGCTGTCGAAGAACAAGGAGGGGTCGATCTGGTAGATCAAGGTGTTTCGGTGCCAGTTGGCTTTCATCAGTCACTCCTCATCGACACAGGATCACGGCCTGTTCAGCGGCCAGTCGCCCGCTGAACGGCTGGCCTTCATCGGCTCCGTCACTGGCGATCTCCACTCGCCAGGGGACGGCCAAGGGAAAGGTGTGCTCATGGTCGGCAAAGTTGATGCAGACCAGGCGTTCATCGCCGTCGCAATGGCGTCGATACGCCAACACCTGCGGGTGCGATGGCAGCTCTTCCCAGCCGCCCAGGCGCAGCGCCAGGCTGTTGCGCCGGCAGGCCAGCAAACGTTGGTAGAGCGCCAATACGGAATCGTCGGCACGCGCCTGCGCCTCCACCGACAGTGGGCCCGCATCGGGTGCAAAAGGCAGCCATGGCATTTGCCCCGACCAGCCATGAGGCGCTTGCTCGGTCCATGGCAATGGTGCCCGGCTGCCGTCCCGTCCGCCGGGATCGACGCGGGTCTGGGCGGTCACTTGTGTGTCCTCCAGCCCCAACTCTTCTCCTTGATAGATGAACGGCGTGCCGCGCAGCGTCAGCAACATCACCGCCGCCGCCCGGGCCCGGCGCAACGAGCCGCCGTAGCGACTGCGATGACGACTGTTGTCATGATTGGACAGCACCCAGGTGGGCCAGGCTTGCAAGGGGCCAAGGTCGTTTTCCACTTCGCGGATGCACATGCGAAACACCACCGGATCCCAGGGGGCATCCAGCGGTGGGAAATTGAACGACATGTGCAACTCGTCACTGGCGCCGTAGTAGGCCGCCACCTGCGCCGTCGAGCGGATGTTCACCTCGCCGATCAGCACCCGCTCGCCGGGGTAGCTGTCCACCAGGCGCCGCAGCCCGCGCAGCACTTCATGGCTGTAGGGCTGGTCATTGATCTTGACCATGGTTTCGCCGGCCATGCAGCGCGGGTCGTCGGCGAAGCTCTGGTCCTTGCCGACGCAATGCACCACATCGACGCGAAAGCCATCGACGCCGCGCTCGAGCCAGAAGTGCAACACCTGGTGCATGGCGGTGACGACTTCGGGGTTGTGCCAGTTGAGATCCGGTTGTTGCGGCAGGAAGAAATGCAGGTAGTACTGCTGGCTGGTCTCGTCCCAGGTCCAGGCGCTGCCACCATCGATCGAGGCCCGCCAGTTATTGGGTTCGTCCCGCCAGATGTACCAGTCGCGCTTGGGGTTGTCGCGGCGGGAACGCGATTCGATGAACCATGGGTGTTGGTCGGAGGTGTGGTTGGGCACGAAGTCGAGCAGCACTTTCAAGCCGCGTTCGTGGGCCTGGGCAATCAATGCATCCAGGTCCGCGAGGTTGCCGAACAGCGGGTCGACGTCGATGTAGTCGCAGATATCGTAGCCCGCGTCACACATCGGCGAGCGGTAAACCGGCGACAACCACAACGCGTCGATGCCCAGCCGTTGCAGATGGTCCAGGCGTGCAGTCAATCCGGGGAGATCGCCAATGCCATCGCCGTTGGCATCGGCAAAAGAGCGAGGATAAACCTGGTAGATCACAGCGTTCTTCCACCAGGGCGAATGGAAGGAGTTGGGCATGTCGCCTCCTCTGATCGCAGTGTTTGGTGGGCAAGACCGCGGCCCCGCCTGATGCCCCTGTTATCAGGGGACATCAGTTAAGAACCGGAAAAGGCGCCTGGGGTTCGTTTTTTCTTGGTGGGGAATCTGTGGGTGAGATGTTGAATGTGCTGCCGCCATCGCGAGCAAGCTCGCTCCCACAAAGGTTCGTGTCGTTTGCAAGACCTGTGGGAGCGAGCTTGCTCGCGATGGCGGTGGGTCAGATTGAGGAGTCCTCGCCAGCACGCTTGACCATCGCAACGATGGTCACGAACAACTCCTGCTTGGCCTCGTCCGCGCTGATGTCCCCATTGGCCGCCGCATCGGACAACGCCTCCGCCGCCCCTAGCATCGCCCGCAGGCTCGCTTGGGAAAGACGCCCGTTCCCGGCGAACGGCTCCAGTACCGACCGGCATTTATCCAGGAAGATCCTTTCGTATTCCCGCTTGATGAGCTCCAGCTCCGGTGAACTGCTCAGGGCTGCGCTGACGCCGGGAATTTCCCTGCCCTGAAGCAGCACGCACTCGACGAAGGCATCGGCAATCACCTGCGAACGACTTTCCAGGATGGGCTCGCTGGCCTCAAGCGCCGCGTCCATCAGTGCCGTCTGGCGAGCATCGAAATCCTGGTAAAGCGCAGCTAAAAGCCCCGATCGAGTGACGAAATGATCGTAGACGATCGGCTTGGTCACGCCAGCCTGCTCCGCGAGCCGGGCGAGCGTCAGTGCTTCGCTGCCCTCCTCGCGCACCAGGCGCCAGGCGACATCCAACAATTGCCGTTGGCGATCCGCGCGGGCCAGGCGTCGACGAGGCGCCGGTGAAGACGATGAATTTTCTTCGGTGCTTGACATGCTAACTTTACCAACCGTAACTTACTGTTCGTAACTTAACCAAGCATACTCGCTTGACGTTGTGTAATGCCAGAAGGAGATTCGCTATGCACGCGCTTATCGTTGTTGCCCACCATGACCCCCGCTCCCTGACCCATGCGCTGGCCCAGGCCATCGGCGACGGGATCACCCAGGCCAACCGCGCCAATACCTTCGAAATTGCCGACCTGGCCGCCGAAGGTTTCGATCCACGCTTTGGCCTCGCCGACCATGCCGTCCACCGCCGCGAGGCCATGCCACCCGCAGATGTACTGGCTGAACAGGCGAGAATCGACCGGGCCGACGCGCTCGTGCTGGTCTACCCGATCTACTGGTGGTCGATGCCAGCGTTGCTCAAGGGTTGGATCGATCGAGTGTTTTCCAATGGCTGGGCATTCGATTACAAGCCCGGAGAGTCGTTTACCCAGAAGCTCCAGCGATTGCGGGTCCATCTTGTAGCGCTTGGAGGGGCCGATGCCGATAGTTTCCAACGTCATGGCTACGACCAGGCGATGGTTACGCAGATCGACCACGGCATCTTCGATTACTGCGGTGCGCGGGTGATGAGTTCCGAACGCTTGCTGGAATCGGAATCCCTCGATCCGAAAGCCCATTTGCAAGCCGCGCTTGCCCTCGGCCAGCGGCTGTTTCGGGTCGAAGAAACCTCGCACGCGCAGGTCGACGCTGAGTGCGCCTGATCAGAGTGCACGCTGGCCAGCCGTGGACAACACGACATCCCGTTGATAGATATCCGGGATGTACACGGCCTGCCCCTGGCTGTCCGCCTGCACCGTCCAGTAACCCAGCAGGATCGGCAGTGGCTTGGCCAGCCTGAATTCATGGGTCAGCTCGCTGGCCAATAACGTGTCGGTCCGGGTGCGTTCGGCTGGGGTCACCAACAGATCCCGCAGGTGCATGACTTGCTCGATACGCACGCAGCCCGAACTGAATGCCCGCGGGCCCTTGCCGAACAAAGCCTGGCTGGGGGTGTCGTGCAGGTAGACCGAGAACGGATTGGGAAAGCGGACCACCAATTTGCCCAAGGGATTTTTGGCACCAGCATCCTGGCGCAGCATCAGGTCGCCAGGATGCTCCCAGTCGATATTTTCCACCGCCAGCGGCAAGCCATCCCGATCGAGCACCTTGAGGTTATGCCGAGCGAGGAACTCCGGGTCGCGGCGGATCTCGGGCAGCTTGTCTTCACGCATGATCGTCGGCGGGATAGTCCACGTGGGGTTGAGCGTCAGGCGGGTGATGCGCGATTTGATCAACGGGGTCTGGCGTTCGGCACGCCCTACCTGGGTGCGGGTTTGCCACACGGGCGCACCGCCCTGAAAGACCGTCAGTTGCGCCGCCGCGACGTTGACCAGGACGCTGTCGGGCTCCAGGTCCTGGGCCAGCCAACGCATGCGCTCCAGGTTGATGCGCAACTGCTCGCGGCGCATGGCCGGGCTGATGTTCAGTTCGGTGACCGTCCAAGGCCCGACGACCCCATCGGCTTGCAGGGAATGGTGAAGCTGGAAGCTTTTCATCGCTTCCACAAGGCTCGGGCTGTAATGCTCGTCGACATCGAGTGGCGGCATGCTGAGGTAGCCTTCGTTGAACAGCCGTCGGGCCAGCGCCGGGACCCGCGCGTCGCGCTTGTCAGGCTGCAACAAGGGGCCGCTGGGCACCGATTGCCAGTCCGCCAGGGGCTGCTGACGTTGCCTCGCGTAGAGTTCGCGCAGGTCACGATAAAGCGCCAGGCTCGGCCGTGCCAGCTCGAAAGCCTGCGCCGGGTCTTGCAGGCCCGCCACGGCGAAATGCAACACCATGGCCTGCCGGTCCGGCAACTGGGGATTGGCTTTCCAGATCGGCTCCAGGCGATTCTGTGGCAGATGGCCGAAACGCACGTCATGCAGGGCTTGCAGGTAACGTTGGCTGATGGCGATGTCGGTACAGGCCACGTTGGTGTAACGGCCCTCGTCCGGCAAGTTGTAACGGGCCGGATCGAGCCCGTCATCGGCTAATTGTTGAACTTGGATTTGCAACGCCTGCAACCGCCCGTCGTCCGCCCAGATCGCCTGGCCTGCGTTTTGCTGGTAAAGCGCCTGCAGGCTCATCACCGTCGGAAAGTCGACGCCGCCGGCCACTTCGGGGCAATTGACCGACAGTTGCGCCAGTGTGGTTTGCGCCTGGGCCGGATCGCCGTCCTCGGCCGTAGCGACCAATGGCGCAACGAGCAATAAAAGGCTCAGGTAACATGCGGACTTTTTGAACAACTGCTTTACTCCAATCCATGGCCGTCTCGTTGACGGTGAATTTTGCGACAGGTACGACCCGCCATCATGCAGACAAACAAAACCGGACGGGATGCCGCAAACGAACGCCACCGCAAGCTGCCTTCACCTGTATCGGCCTTCTTGCGCCGATTCTGCCTGGTCATGACGGGCCTTGGCATTATGTGCAGCCCGGCGCTGGCGGAAAAACTCAACGCCCAGCCTCTTTACAACAGCCTCGCCCACGCCGCGCCGGAACTCAATCCCCAAGCGCTGAAAAGTGCCCTGAGTGCGATGCAGTGCGCAGTTGCCAACGGTGCTCGACAGGCTCGCCATCTGGCGGTGATCGACTATTCGCAGCCTTCGACGGCCCGGCGCTTGTGGATCTTCGACCTGCGCCAGAAGAAGCTGGTCCTGCGTGATCTCGTGGCTCACGGGCAAAAATCCGGTGAGAACTTCGCCACCCAGTTTTCCAACCGACTGGGCAGCTATCAATCGAGCCTGGGGCTGTTCCGCACCCAGGAAAGCTACCAGGGCACCCACGGCTACTCGCTGCGCATGGATGGCCTGGAACCCGGGTTCAATGACCAGGCGCGCGACCGAGCGATTGTCATTCACGCCGCTGATTACGTGAACCCGCTGTGGAGCGCCCGCCAAGGCCGCATCGGCCGCAGCCAGGGTTGTCCCGCCGTGCGTCCGCAAGTGGCGCGGCAAGTGATCGACAAGCTCAAGGGCGGCCAATTCATGTTTTCCTGGTACCCGGACCCAGCGTGGCTCAAGCGCTCGCCCTATCTCAATTGCCAGCCGCAGCAGGTGGCGAGCATCCTCGCGACCAGCGGTGGCTAGGGCTGGGCTCTGCAGGAGCGGTGTAGGAGCTGTGTAGGAGCTGCCGAGCGAAGCGAGGCTGCGATCTTTCCCCAGCCACTTGAATCTCAAGCAAAAGATCAAAAGATCAAAAGATCGCAGGCTTCGCCAGCTCCTACAAAACCGGGCGGGAGCAAGCTCCCTCGCCACAGGGATTGCAGTGCATGGGTTCGTGGTTAAAATGCCGGCCTTTCGAGTCGCTGGCGTTTTTATCTGATGAACCCTCAAGCCCTTCACACATTGCAGAGCCATTTGCTGACGGCGCTGGAATCGGCGCCCGGCGAAACCCGTCGCCTGTTCCATGGCCGCGGACGCTGCTGGCCTGGGCTGGAACAGATCACCGTCGACTGGCTGCAAGGCGTGGTGCTGGTCTCTCTGTTCAAGGAGCCCGATCCAGCGCAACTGGATGACTTGTTCGCCATGCTGCGCGCCCTCGCCGCCTCGCCCGCCTGGCAACACAGCGGCGCGCATACTCTCGCGGTGCAACATCGGTACCTGCCCGACAGCCTCACCCAGTGGTTGCAGGGCGAACCGATCGACGAATGGACCCTGACCGAAGGCGGCCTGCGTTATCGGATCGACCTGGGCAAGAAGCAGAACAATGGCCTCTTTCTCGATATGCGCTATGGCCGCGACTGGGTGCGCGCCCACGCCCAAGGCAAGCGCGTGCTCAACCTGTTCGCCTATACCTGCGGTTTCTCGGTGGCGGCCATCGCCGGCGGTGCCCGCCACGTGGTCAACCTGGACATGTCCCGCGCAGCCCTGAGCCGTGGTCGCGACAATCATCGCCTGAACGGCCATGACCTCGGCCAAGTGAGCTTTCTGGGGCACGACCTGTTCAAATCCTGGGGCAAGGTGATCAACAGCGGGCCCTATGACCTGGTCATCATCGACCCGCCCACGTTCCAGAAAGGCAGCTTCCTGCTGACCAAGGATTATCAACGGGTGCTGCGCCGCCTGCCGGAGCTGCTGACCGCCACAGGCACCGTCCTGGCCTGCAGCAACGACCCAGCTACCGGCCCGGACTTCCTTATCGAAGGCGTCACGCGCGAAGCGCCCGGCCTGATATTCGAACAACGATTGGCAAACCCTCCAGAGTTTCCGGACGCGGACCCGGCGTGTGGCTTGAAGGCCTTGGTGTTCAAGCGGGACAACTCGGCAAACGGCTGAACTTCGTGCCGTGATTACACATTGCCACTGTTGACGGATCTTGCGCGCCGCTGGACTGTTTCACGTTGCCTGCAACGTAAAACAGTCCGGTCCGATTGAGTCTCAGGCGGCCATCCGCTCACACGCTTCGGCACAGGACTGGCAGGCCTTGGCGCAATCCTGACAGTGGCCCGCTTCGTGTTTCGCGCATTCCTCACCACAAGCCCGGCAGATGCTCGCACAGACGATACAAAGATCCGTCGCCACCCGACTGTCGCGCTGCATCAGCGTTGCCGCGAGACGGCACAGGTCGGCGCAATCGCGGTCCAGCTCAATGCAACGCGCCATCATCTGGACGTTTTGTTCTTGCAGGCACGCGCTGGCGCAGGCCTCGCAGGCCATTGCGCAGGCGAGGCATTCGTCGATACAGGTTTGATAACGGCTGTTCATGGCACTCTCCTTTTTTGAAGGTCGATTCAAAAACGCATACCGCCTGTTCAGGCAGGTATAAGCGTGCGACTCGGCCCATGAACCGGGGGTTTCAAAAGAAAAATTACATTTTCGTCAGCTGGAGAGCCCCTGGCGTTCATCCTGCGTCCCGCAATCAGACCACCAACGTCAACCACGCCGACACCAGCAGCAACACCGCCATGACGCGGTTGAAGCGCCCCATCGCCACGGCGGAACGGCAGAACCTGGCGGCGCCGCGCCCCAGGTAGGCCCAGGCCGTCATGCAGGGAATGGATATCGCAAAGAACGCCAGGGACAGCCAGAGCACGCGCACGGTACGGTCTGCCTCGGCGCCGGCGAATACGCTGACCACCGCCAATGCCATCATCCAGGTTTTGGGGTTCACCAGTTGCAACCCGGCGGCGCCCGCCAGGCCCAGCCGGGGGCCTTCCACCGGTTTGTCCGGGTCGATGGCCTCGGCGGGTGCGCTGAAGATCTGCCAGGCCATCCAGCTCAACCAGGCGATGCCGGCCCAGGACAACACTGTCTGGATCGTCGCGTGCCGGGCCAGCACGTCCCCCAAGCCGGTGCCGACCACCAATACCAGCAACGCGGCGGCGGCACAGGCGCCGAGAATGATCGGCCATGTGGTCGTCAGGCCAAAGCGGGAACTGTGGCTCAACACCAGGATATTGGTCGGGCCCGGGGTGATGGAGGCGACAAAGGCAAACAAGGCAAACGGCAGCAACTGGTCCATGGAGCAATTTCTCGGCAGATGATCGTAGGGCTGATCATCCCGATGCCGGCGTGGTCAGTCTGGAACAATTGAGCAGCGCTTGCGGTAATCCGCGGGGCTCATGCGATAGGCGCGCTGGAACCAGCGGCCCAAGTGACTCTGGTCAGCGAAGCCGAGCATGGCGGCCACCGCCACGGC
>NZ_JAOSHO010000930.1 GCF_025917275.1 Pseudomonas agronomica
AGGGCCCTTCCAGTCACCGTCAATCTTTACTTGCGCAACAACCGCAACCCATTGAACACCACCAGCAAGCTCACCCCCATGTCGGCAAACACCGCCATCCACATGGTCGCGAGCCCGGCGAAAGTCACCCCGAGGAAGATCGCCTTGATGACCAGCGCCAGGATGATGTTCTGCTTCAGGATGCTAGACGTCTGCCGCGACAGCCGGATGAACGCCGGGATCTTGCGCAGATCATCATCCATCAAGGCAACGTCGGCGGTTTCGATGGCCGTGTCGGTGCCGGCCGCCGCCATGGCGAAACCGATTTCCGAGCGGGCGAGCGCCGGGGCGTCGTTGATGCCGTCGCCGACCATGCCGACCCGGTGGCCTTGGGCATACAGGTTTTCGATGGCGTGCAGCTTGTCCTCCGGCAGCAGGTCGCCACGGGCCTGATCGATGCCGACCTGCTGGGCGATCGCTTCGGCGGTGTGGGCGTTGTCGCCCGTCAGCATCAACGTCTTGATACCCAGCTCGTGCAATTGCCGGATGGCTTCACGACTGGAATCCTTCACGGTGTCGGCGACGGCAAACAGTGCCAAGGGCTTTGTGCTGTCGAGCAGCAGCACCACGGACTTGCCCTGTTTTTCCAGGGCGAAGAGTTTGTCTTCCAGCTCGGGCGAGCACAGGCCGAGGTCTTCCACGAGGCGGTGATTGCCCAGGTGGTAGGTCTGGCCATCGATGTCTCCACGAACGCCGCGCCCGGCCAGCGCGGCGAAGTTATCCACAGCATGCTGCGCCAGTTGTTTATCCACAGCCGCGTCGGCGATCGCCCGCGATACAGGGTGGTCTGATCGCGCCGCGAGGCTGGCGGCCAGGGCGGCAGCGG
>NZ_JAOSHO010000931.1 GCF_025917275.1 Pseudomonas agronomica
GCGAGCAAGCTCGCTCCCACAGGCACCGAGTAAGGCATCTCGACCTGCAAGACCCTGAGGTCTTTGGGAGCAACACCTATGTTGAACACCCTTCTTCCAATCCTGCTGTTCGCAGCCCTGGGCCTTGCGGCCCTCGGCGCCCTGCGGCGGGTGAACATGTGGCGCCGGGGACGACCGGCCAAGGTCGATCTGATCGGCGGTCTCTTTGCCATGCCCAAGCGCTACATGGTGGATTTGCACCATGTCGTGGCGCGGGACAAGTACATTGCCAACACCCACGTCGCCACGGCGGGTGGTGCGGTGGCATCGATTGTGTTGGCGATCCTCGTCCACGGTTTTGGCCTGCACAACCGTATCCTCGGCTACGCCCTGCTGCTGATGTCGGCGGTGATGTTCGTGGGCGCGATCTTCATGTACCTGCGACGGCGCAACCCGCCCGCGCGTTTGTCGAAAGGCCCGTGGATGCGCCTGCCGAAAAGCCTGCTGGCCTTCTCGGCGTCGTTCTTCCTGGTGACCCTGCCGGTGGCGGGCATCCTGCCGGAAAACTTCGGTGGCTGGCTGGTGGCGGCGATCCTGGGTGTCGGCGTGTTGTGGGGCGTGTCGGAGCTGTTCTTCGGCATGACCTGGGGCGGACCGATGAAGCACGCCTTCGCGGGTGCGCTGCACCTGGCCTGGCACCGTCGCGCCGAACGCTTCGGTGGCGGTCGTTCCACGGGCTTGAAACCGTTGGACCTGAATGACCCCGCCGCACCGTTGGGTGTGGAAAAACCCAAGGATTTCACCTGGAACCAATTGCTCGGTTTTGACGCTTGCGTGCAGTGCGGCAAGTGCGAAGCAGCCTGCCCGGCGTTCGCCGCCGGCCAG
>NZ_JAOSHO010000932.1 GCF_025917275.1 Pseudomonas agronomica
GAGGATTGTCCGGGAAAAGGTAAATGTACTCTTGAACAGGGCGATCAAGCCCCTGAACAAAAAACGAGTGTCAACGAAGGTAAACCCAAGCTTCCAGATGTCGAATGGACAAATCACGGTAACAAGCATGTTTCTCCAAAGGCGCCCTGGCCTGCCGTCATAAAGTCTACTGCCAACGGTGGTGCTGCCAGATATTTACCGGGCACTGATATCGAAGCACTGGAGCGTTATGTTTTTGCAAATGGACAAAGTGTTAATAATGGGAAACCTTGGAAAGTTATGGACCTGGGACGAACGGTCGGAGCAAACGACGGCAAAGAAACTCGATATATGAGAGTTGAATTGAGCGCCCGCACAATACATGGCCACCCGATATCCGAAGAATCGTTTAAAAAATACACCAAGAAGAAGTAATTGATGAACACTCAGAAAATAAACGAGCTTGGCGGAAAAATAACATTTGATGATATTTCGCATTTAAACCAAGCAACGGAGCCATCGCTGCTTATAGATGACCTGAAAGAGGACCTGTTTCAAGCTAGCTTCCCCTTGGATCAAATTTTGGATATCGGTTGGTACCCGGAATTTTGTAAGGATGGCCATTTTAGAGTCGTTCTGATATCAGAATCTAACTGGGACACTCCAATACACTGTGAATACGCAGAGAACTGGGCGGAGCTGGAAGAGGTACTAACGAATGCGCTAAGTAAACTAAAAAAGTAGGACTTGGCAATAGGGGCAGGCGAGTTGAGTTGATGCTGCCTGCTAAACGGCTTTCGCGAGCAGGCTCGCTCCCACAACGGATCAGCTAAAAGCCTGACACAGACTACTCGGCCAACGGGGCTGCTGCGCAGCCCAGCGGG
>NZ_JAOSHO010000933.1 GCF_025917275.1 Pseudomonas agronomica
GGGAGCAAGCTCCCTCGCCACAAGTGCGTTCCAGCTCAATATCGGTGTGTTCCAATTCAATGGCAGTGTTTTCAGTGCCCTGCAGTCTTGGAAAAGAGTTGGATCACGACAACCCCAAGAACGATCAGCGCCATCCCCAGCATCGCCGGCACGTCCAGTTTCTGCCCGTAGATAAACAGCGCCGCGACGCTGACCATGACGATCCCCAGGCCGGCCCAGACCGCGTAGGCCACCCCCACCGGAACAGTGCGTACCACCAGCGTCAGCATCCAGAACGCGGTGCCGTAGCCTGCGATGACCAGCAGCAAGGGCAGGGGCGCGCTGAAGCCCTTGATCGCTTTCATCGACACGGTGGCGATGACTTCGGCGCAGATGGCAATGGCGAGGTAGTAGTAGGCGTTCATGGGCGAATCCTCTGTGACTGTTGCGTCGTTCGATGGCCCATTC
Source organism: Pseudomonas agronomica (assembly GCF_025917275.1). Taxonomy (GTDB): domain Bacteria; phylum Pseudomonadota; class Gammaproteobacteria; order Pseudomonadales; family Pseudomonadaceae; genus Aquipseudomonas; species Aquipseudomonas agronomica. The sequence continues at coordinate 448 of NZ_JAOSHO010000933.1, forward strand.
TAGGGATTGGGCAGATGGGGTAAAGTCATTACCTATCTGCAATAGAGATAGGTTGCGCCATGGATATTCAGTGGAATCTGGAACAACTGCGGCTGTTTGTCGGGGTGGCCGAGAAGCGTTCGTTTTCCGCCGTGGCCCGGGATCAGCGCAAGGCCCAGTCGGCCATAAGCAGTGCGATTGCCCTGCTGGAAGAGGACTTGGGGGTGAGCCTGTTCGAGCGCAGCAGCGGCCGTCAGCCCAAGCTCACCGACGCGGGCGTGGCGCTGCTGGAGGAGGCCCGGGAAGTGTTGCGCCAATGCGAGCGCCTCAACGGCCGGGCCCTGGCCTTGATGCGCGGGCAAGAAGCGTCGCTGCGCCTGGCCCAGGACGAGGCCATGCCCTATCAACCGGTGATCGACAGCCTGGCGGCGCTGGCC
>NZ_JAOSHO010000934.1 GCF_025917275.1 Pseudomonas agronomica
GTTGATCGTGCTCCTCGTCCCCTCCCAGTTCGCGACCGATACGCCGCACTTCCGCCGAAGACAGGCCGCTGCTGACAAACCCGAGCATGCGTTGCAGCAGCAGGACGGCGGTGAGCTGACTGGACGGGCAACTGTAGGCCAGTTGCTCCAGCAGACGGCGACAGCTTTGCAGCACGCTGCCCAGTTGCGTCGAGGCAGCCAGGCCGATCAGCAGCGTGCGCAGCAAGGGCGTAGGCCGCGAAGGCGCGTGGGCGGCGATGTCGTCGGCCAGCGCGCGGCGCATCATGTCCAGCCCGGACACGAATGCCGTTTCGCCGAACAGGCCAAGCAACGCCTGCATCATGGTCGGCAACGATTGCTTGAGCACCACGGTGTCGTAATAGAGGCGACGTACCGCCTGGCGCAATTCAGGATCGCCACCGGCGGCACGCAGGGCCTCGGCGATGTTCATGCCGGCCTGGATCTGCGCACCGTAACGCTCGCGCAGCAGTTGCAGGTAGTCCCGGGCGCGCTTGGCCTCGACAAGACGACCTTGCGCCTCAGCGTCCAGCAAGGTTTGCTGCAGGATCAGGTCCGTCCGGGCCGGATCGCCGCCGGTAGACTGCACCACCTCTTCCAACTCCGGCTCGCCCATCAGCAGCACACCGGCCTGGGCCGCCATGGCACTCAGGCTCTGCTTGCCTGGATGACCGAGCTGGTCGTACCACTCTTCCAACTGCTCGCGGGTTTCGACCCGTGTCCGGCCCACCTCACTGCGGGCGTTGCGAATGCGCCGCTGGCTCAGCGCCTTGGTGTTGCGTTCCACGTGATGACTGAAGGTCATGCCGACCTCCTCCATCGAATTGGACTGCGCG
>NZ_JAOSHO010000935.1 GCF_025917275.1 Pseudomonas agronomica
AGGCCGAAGCCGAACGCCCTGCGCTGGAAGCCATCGACAACGTCCTGAAATACCTTGAAGGCTTGCCAGGTCAACTGCCCGAACAGCACTCCGCCGGCCTGCAACAAGCCAGCGAGTCGATGAAGGCCTATCGTGCTGCCGTCAGCCAGTTTCGCGACTCCCAGGTCGCCAGCACCGCAGCCCTCGAAAAGATGGTGGGCCAGGACAGCCGTCTAAACGACATAGACAATCAGATGACTGTCTCCCAAGTCGAGAAACGCGACCAGGAGACGGAGCAAGCCAAACAAGCGCTGATCATCGTCACGGTCCTGGCACTGGCATTTGGCCTGTTGGCAGCGTGGATCATTACCCGGCAGATCGTCGCGCCCCTGCAACAGACCCTGGTGGCGGTTGAACGCGTCGCCTCGGGTGATCTGAGCCACAACCTGATAGTCACCCGCCGGGATGAGATGGGCCAAGTACAGAACAGCTTGCAGCGAATGGTGATCAGCCTGCGGCAACTGATCGGCGGCATCAGCGAAGGTGTCACGCAAATCGCCAGCGCCGCCGAGCAGCTGTCCGCCGTGACCGAGCAGACCAGTGCCGGTGTGAACAATCAAAAAGTGGAAACCGATCAGGTCGCCACGGCCATGAACGAAATGACCGCCACGGTGCAGGAAGTGGCGCGCAACGCCGAAGAAGCTTCCGAAGCCGCTGCCGCTGCCGACCAGCAGGCCCGCGAGGGTGACCGGGTCGTTGGCGAAGCCATTGCTCAGATCGAGCGCCTGGCCAAGGAGGTGGGCAACTCCACCGAAGCCATGAGCCACCTCAAGCGTGAAAGCGACAAGATCGGCAGCGTCCTG
>NZ_JAOSHO010000936.1 GCF_025917275.1 Pseudomonas agronomica
GAAATCCGCGCCCCTCGCGGTAACACGCTGACCGCCAAGAGCTGGCTGACCGAAGCGCCGCTGCGCATGCTGATGAACAACCTCGACCCGGAAGTCGCCGAGAACCCCAAGGAACTGGTGGTCTACGGTGGCATCGGCCGCGCGGCGCGCAACTGGGAGTGCTACGACAAGATCGTCGAAAGCCTCACCAATCTAAATGATGACGAAACCCTGCTGGTGCAATCCGGCAAGCCGGTGGGCGTGTTCAAGACCCACAGCAACGCCCCGCGCGTACTGATCGCCAACTCCAACCTGGTGCCGCACTGGGCCACTTGGGAGCACTTCAACGAACTCGATGCCAAGGGCCTGGCCATGTACGGCCAGATGACCGCCGGCAGCTGGATCTACATCGGCAGCCAGGGCATCGTGCAGGGCACGTATGAAACCTTCGTCGAGGCTGGTCGCCAGCACTACGATTCCAACCTCAAGGGCCGTTGGGTGCTGACCGCCGGCCTGGGCGGCATGGGCGGCGCGCAACCGCTGGCCGCGACCTTGGCTGGCGCGTGCTCGCTGAACATCGAGTGCCAGCAGGTGAGCATCGATTTCCGCCTGAAAACCCGCTACGTCGACGAGCAGGCCAAGGACCTCGACGACGCCCTGGCGCGTATCGAGAAATACACCGCCGAAGGCAAGGCCATTTCCATCGCGCTGTGTGGGAACGCCGCCGAGATCCTGCCGGAAATGGTCCGTCGTGGTGTGCGCCCCGACATGGTCACCGACCAGACCAGCGCCCACGACCCCCTCAACGGCTACCTGCCGGCTGGCTGGACCTGGGACGAATACCGTGCCCGCGCCAAGACCGA
>NZ_JAOSHO010000937.1 GCF_025917275.1 Pseudomonas agronomica
TCGCGAGCAAGCTCGCTCCCACAGGGATCTACATTCGGCTTCAGAAATCCCCCCACAACTGCTGCGCCACCGCCAACGCCACCACCGGCGCGGTTTCGGTGCGCAGCACGCGGGGGCCGAGGCGGGCGGCGTGGTAGCCGGCGGCCTTGGCCTGCTCGACCTCAGCCTCCGACAACCCGCCCTCGGGGCCGATCAGGAACGCCAGGGACGAAGGCTTGGCATGGCTGACCAGTGGATCGGCCACCGGATGCAACACCAGCTTCAATTCGGCCTCGGCCTGTTTCAACCAATCGGCCAGCAGCAACGGCGGATAAATCACCGGCACGGTGGAGCGCCCACATTGCTCACAGGCGCTGATCGCCACCTGGCGCCAATGTAGCAGGCGCTTGTCGGCGCGCTCGTCCTTGAGACGTACTTCGCAGCGCTCGGTGAAGATCGGCGTGATCTCGCTGACCCCCAGTTCAGTGGCCTTCTGGATCGCCCAATCCATGCGCTCGCCCCGGGACAGGCCCTGGCCGAGATGGATGCGCAGCGGTGATTCAGGCTGTCCGGCAAACTGCTCGTCGAGTTGCACGCGCACGCGTTTCTTGCCGACCTCGGCCAGCGCGCCGCGAAATTCCTGGCCTGAGCCGTCGAATACCTGCACCGCATCGCCCTCGGCCATGCGCAGCACACGGCCGATGTAGTGGGCCTGGGCTTCGGGCAATTCGTGATCGCCGAGGCTCAGGGGGGTGTCGATGAAGAAGCGGGACAGTCTCATGCCAAAATCTCTGGAAAAGGTTAAAGATGTAGGAGCTGTATAGGCGCTTTTTAGGAGCTGCGTAGGAGCTGCCG
>NZ_JAOSHO010000938.1 GCF_025917275.1 Pseudomonas agronomica
TGAGAAATGGTCTACGAATATTGGACTTCAATCTCGTCAAGCTGATGATCAAAAGTCTTCAGCCTTGCGGTCCAGGTATACACCAGCACTTCGAAATCACGGTTGATCACTGCCGTGCCCGACGAATCTGCGCGCCCATCGCAAAAATCCAGTTGGTAGCGCTCCCGAGCCATGGCATTGGCGACATCGCACAGCTCACGCGCATTGTTGAGCCAATGCCAATCATCTTGCGCGACCTGCTCGTCCAAAGCGGCACATTGGACTTTCAACGCCTCGAGGCTCTTTTCCAAAGGAGTTCCGGTGAGTTCTCCCATGACCTCTTGGAAGGTGCGTCCCGGCTGCCAATAGCTGCCCCAGAAATAACGATCGAACACCGTCTCGACCCTCCGTAGCGCGACCTTTGTATCCCAGATCAACACCAGGGTCTTGCCTTGTTCCAGCTGTTTTTTCTTGATGCGCTGGCCTTGCAATGATGCCCAGGCGACGATGGCAATGGAGATGACACCGATCAACGCAGACACGCTATCGAGGAAGATCAATGCCTTATCAATCTGATGGGTCAGCATGACGCCATAGAAATAGGTACCTGAAAGCAGCAACAACGCTGCAATAGCGCACCAGAAGCCAGGAGCATAAGGGTTTTTCATTATTGGAATCCCCATGACCAGTCACGTCGCGGGCGCCCTTTGACTACGCCCAACAACCAAAGCATAGCAACGGCCTCGGGGTTTGCTGGAGCGGGACAGCAATTTAGGGGACGATCCGATTACCGGCCTAGAAACGACAAAACCCCTGTCTGCACTGGCAGACAGGGGTTTCGGGAATTC
>NZ_JAOSHO010000939.1 GCF_025917275.1 Pseudomonas agronomica
GCGAGCAGGCTCGCCCACAGGGGATGGATGGAGTTTCGTCGGCCAACCTTTCATCGAGTCCATGCCCAAGCCATGCCCCGTGCTAGCATGTCGCGCCTATTTGGAGGACCCATGGCCGAACACGATTTCCGCTACACCCTGATGAACCCACAGCACACCTTGACCGAAGTCCGCGCCCTGGCGCCGGGTCGCTACCAGGTCACCGGCAACGGCGGTTCGATCCAGGCCAACGATGTATTGCTGGTCACCCTCAAGGGCAGCAAGGATTTATCCATGCGCCTGACCGTGGACACCGTTCGTCACCTGCTCAAGCCGATGGGCCAATGGACCGCCATGACCACCGGCCCGGTGTTCGGCGAACTGGCGATCCACACCTGGCAGGTCAATTGCGACCGCTGCGCCAAGGAACTGAGCTTCGAATTCGCCGTCGATGCCAAGCTTGGCACCAAGGCGCAGAAGCCAGCCGCCACCGCGCGCATCGCCGAGTTGGGCTGGACGACGGTCGGCGAAAAACACCTGTGTCCTCAATGCCAGGAAGCCGCTTGATGAAACGCCTGGTCCTGGCCGCGCTGATCGGTGCCAGCCTGTTGGGTTGTGCCGGCGAGCCGGTGCAACTGCAACAAAACCGCAGCTATATCCTTGAATGGATAGGCGAGCGGCCGTTGATGGATTACAGCCACCTGACCATCACCCTGGGCGATGATGGCCGGGCCTATGGCAATGCCGGCTGCAACCATTGGTTCGCGCCGTATACCCTGGAAGGCCATCGGTTGAGTTTCGGCAAGGTTGGCAGCACCCGTAAACTCTGCGCCCCGGCAGTGATGG
>NZ_JAOSHO010000094.1 GCF_025917275.1 Pseudomonas agronomica
GCAGTGTGAGCAATTGAGCAAAAAGATCTGTTCAGCCTTGGGCGGGTTGGGCGACGAAGGCCTCTGTCCGGACGATGCGCAGCCCGGTGATCGTTGCGCCTGCCAGCAGTGCCAGGCCAAACACCGCCAGCGCCACGTCGGCGCCGAAATGGTCGGCCAGCCATCCAGTCACCACGACCGGGATACTGAACCCCACATAGGCAAACAGGAAGAATCCCGCGCTGCCCCGGGCTTTTTGCGCACCGGCCATGGCGGTGATCGCCGACAGTCCACCCAGGTACAAAAAGCCGTAGCACGCACTGCTGGCACCCAGCGCACCGAGCAACACGGCGGCCAGCGAACCCTGGCTCGCGCCCCAGGCGAGCAGCGCGTAGCTCAACGGCAAGACCAACAGCCCCAATCCCGTGGCCCTGGCCGGTTGCATGCGTTTCACCCAGGGCTGGAAGATCAGCCCACAACTGATGACGGTAAAGGTCGACAGGCCTGACCAACGCTGCAAGTCATGGGCGGCAAGCACCGATGGCAGGATGGCGATCACTAGCCCCGACGTCGCCCAGGCCAGCAGCATGGAAAAACTGTAGGGCAGGCTGCCGGCTGGGAACAACGGCAGGCGCAACATCGCTGCGTGCTTGAGCCTGGGGGCGGGGTCCGGCAGCCGCGCAACCACGATGATCGCCAGGGCGGCCAGCACTAACTGCAACCAGAAGCTGCCCGGCGTGACGCTGTGATGGAGGAACAGGAAGAGACTGGTCAACGCCGCGCCAAGGCCAAAACCCAGGGAGGTGCTGGCCGTGACCCGATTGGCCGGTGACCTGGCATCGCACGTCGGCATCAGTTCCACCATGTAGGCGGTGGACGTCGCCGAAGCCAAGCCGGTGCCGACGCCCATCATCAGGCGCGCCACGCCCAGTGCGATCAGGTTCGGCCAGATCACCGTGATCACCGTCGCCAGCATCGACAGGCAGAGCGCCGTCACGATCAAGGGTTTGCGGCCCACCCGGTCGGCCAGTCCGCCGAACGCCAGCAGCACTGGCAACACGCCCAGCACATAACCGGAAAATGCCACCGCCGTGGCGCCCGCGCCGTAACCCGAAAGCTGCGCATAGGTGGTATACAGCGGCGCCTGGAGGTTGACCGCGAGGGTGATCAGGCAAAGACCGAACGCCAATCCCCATGAGTGTCGTTGCTGTGTGTCCAAGAGGGGTTCCTTGAGGGTGTGGAGTCTGGATGGACTATCCCGGTGGGGCCGAGAGCAAACAAGGAACAGACGTGGGGCTTTTATGGTTAACTGTTCGCCGGAAATGTGAGAACACTTAGTCGAGAACCGCTGCCATGGACCTGAACATCGATCGCAACGCCACGGGTTCGTTGGTCCGGCAACTGGTTGCCAGTCTGACGGAGTGGATAAACACCCATGGCATCCGCCCAGGCGCTCGCCTGCCGTCGATCCGCCAACTGGCGACGGAAAACGGCTTGAGCCTGTCGAGCGTGATCAAGGCGTACGACCAACTGGTCGCCAGCGGTGTCTTGGAGTCCCGGCATGGTTCGGGATTTTTCGTGGCCCAGCAGATGCCCGTGGCTTCGGCGCCGGACATCGACGACGCGGTTGGCTGGCGGTTGTTCGATAACGAATCAACGCAACTCAAGCTAGGGTGTGGCTGGCTGCCGGACGCGTGGCGCGACGACACGGATCTGGGCCAGGCGATCCGCCAGGTGGTGCGCAGCGACAATCAGGCGCTGTTCAACTACAGCACGCCGCTGGGTTCGGCTCAGCTGCGCCTGCACATCCAGAAGCGCCTGGGGCTGATCGACATTCACGTCGATCCGCAGCAGATCCTCACCACCCAGGGCGCGAGCCACGGCCTGGACCTGTTGGTACGCACGCTCCTCAAGCCTGACGACCTGGTGCTGGTGGAAAGCCCCGGTTACTACAACCTGTTCAACCTGCTGAAGCTGCACGGGGTCAAGACCCTGGCGGTGCCCAGGACAGCCCAAGGCCCGGATATCGCTAGCCTGGAAAGGTTGCTCGACATACACAAGCCGGCGTATTTCTTCATCAACAGCATGTACCAGAATCCCACCGGCACCAGCCTGGCGCCGAGCGTGGCGTACCGCTTGCTGCAATTGGCGACGCTGCATGATTTCCGGCTGATCGAGGATGACATCTATGCGGATTTCCAGAACGGCCCGACGTCGCGCCTGGCATCCCTCGATGCCTTGGACCGGGTGATCTACCTGGCGAGTTTTTCCAAGACTTTGTCCAGTTCATTGCGCATCGGCTACGTCGTCGCGCAGCCCGAAGTCATCAAGCGCCTGGCTGAAGTCAAGATGGTGACCGGCATCGGCTGTTCATTGCTGGCGGAAAACGTCGTGGCTACGCTGCTGGCCAACGGCGCCTACCGCAAGCTGCTCCAGCGCTTGCGCGTGCGCTTGAACAAGCAGATGGCGAGCACGTTGCGCCTGCTTGATCCGGCTCACTGGGAAGTGTTTGCCGAGCCGAGTGGCGGTCTCTTCGTGTGGGCTCGGCCCCGGCATGTGCCGGGCGAACGGGTGCGGCAAATCGCCGGCCAGTTGCAAATCCAACTGTCCCCGGGCTCGACATTCCTGCCGGAGGGGGAGGCGTGTGACTGGCTGCGGCTCAACGTCGCGTTTACCCAGGACGTGCGGGCCCAGGCTTTTTTCAGGCAGATAGGGCAAGAGTCCGCAGTTGGAACGGAGGTGCTAATGGGAATGGATATCAAATAGGAATGAGTTGTTGTATCTTTCGCGACACATTCTTGTCGGTCCTTGCAGGGGCCGGCGTTCTCTCGTCAGGATTGTGTGTCGATGCGTCGGATACTCGTTTCATTGTGTGTGCTCCAGGCTTATTCCATTTCCACATGGGCTGAAGAACCCGGCACGGCGGCCAGGGCGCCGCTGGAGTTGCAAGCCACCGATATCGTCGGTACCTCGGATTTCGAGACTGCGCAGGGCCCTGTGAAGGGTTATCACGCGACCCGTTCGGCCAGCGCCACGCGTACCGACACCGCGATCCATGAAACCCCGCAGTCCATTTCGGTCGTGTCCCGCGACGTCGTTGAAGACCTCAGCGCCACGCGCCTGCAAGATGCCCTCGATTATGCCGGCGGCGTCGGCCGGGGCAACAATTTCGGCGGCCAGGGCCTGACCACGTTTACCGTGCGCGGCTTTACCACGGGGGAGTTCTACCGCAACGGTTTCCCGATCAACCGGGGTTACCCGAACATGCCGGATGCCAACACCATCGAGCGCCTGGAAGTGCTGCGCGGCCCGGCCTCCATGCTTTATGGCCGTGGCGACCCGGGCGGCACGTTCAACGTGGTGTCCAAGCAACCGTTGGCCGAGCGCACGGTGACGTTGGGCAGCCAGGTCAGCGACCAGGGCATGCGTCGCGGCACCCTGGATACCTCGGGCCCGCTGGATGAAGAAGGTCGCCTGGCGTATCGCCTGAATGTGGTGGGCGAGGGCGGCGATACGTTCCGCGATCACGTCGAGACCGAGCGTTATGGTGTTGCCCCCGTCGTCACCTGGCAGGTCAACGACACCACGCGCCTGACGTTCGAAGGCGATTTCATGCGCAACAATGCGCCGCTGGACCGTGGCCTGACCCATTACGCCGGCCAGCGCGGCACCGCGTCGCGGGATACGTTCTTCGGTGAAAAGGACGCCGGCAAGCTGCACAACGACAACAACATGCTGCAGGTGCGTTTCGAACACATGCTCAACGACGACTGGACCCTGGCCGGTGGCACCCAGTGGCTCGACGGCACCTTGCAGGGCAACGCGGTGGAAGGCAACGGCATCGCCGCCGATGGACGCACCCTGGGCCGCAACTTCAACTACCGCAAGCTGGAGTGGACCGACCGTGACACCCAGCTCAACCTCACCGGGCATTTTTCCACGGGAGGGTTCGAACATACGCTGCTGACCGGCGTTGAATACGAGGACTACCACTACGACTCCATCATCCGGCGTTCTGCCGCCGGCTCCGGTGCCTACCCGATCGACATCTTCGATCCGGTGTATGGCCAGGCACGCCCGGCATTGACCCGTACGCCGACCGATGACCAGGAAAACCTCAAGACCTTCGGCGTGTTCGTCCAGGATCAGGTGGCGCTGACCGAACGGCTGAAGGTGCTGGCGGGCGCTCGGTTCGAGCGGTTCGAGCATGAATATGAGAGCTTTGTCCCCCAGGCTCGCCCCGGCAGCCGCAACTGGGACGTTACCGACAACGCCGTCACCCCGCGCCTGGGTGTGATCTACGACCTGACCGACACGGTGGCCGTCTATGCCAACACTGCGCGCTCGTTCAAACCCAACAACGGCGCTAGCCGCGAGGGTGGCGGATTCAAGCCGGAAGAAGGCAAGTCCTATGAAATGGGCGTCAAGTGGGAAGCGCTGGATCGCCAGTTGAGCGTCGATGCGGCGGTCTACCAGATCGAAAAACGCAACGTGCTGACCCCCGATCCGCTGGACCCGACCTTCAACGTCGCCGCTGGCGAAGTGCGCAGCCGTGGTTTCGACTTGAATGTGGCGGGCAACCTGACGCCGGAGTGGCGCGTCATCGGTGGCTACGCCTATGTGGACGCCGAAGTGACCAAGGACGCCAACATCCCCACCGGGACTCGTTTGCTCAACGTGCCCAGGAACAGCTTCAGCCTGTTGAACGTCTATGAATTCCAGGACGGTGGTTTGAAAGGGCTAGGCCTGGGACTGGGCGCCAAATATGTCGATGAGCGGGCCGGCAACACGGCGGCGACGACCTTCACCATGGATGACTACACCGTCGTCGACCTGCTCGGCTACTACAAGGTCAACGAGCGCATCCGCCTCAACCTCGACTTGAAGAACCTGTTCGACGCCGATTACGAAGAAGGCGCGTTTGGTGGCGTCTACGCCTACCCGGGCGCACCGAGGACGGTGCAGGCGGGCATCTCCTACACGCTGTAGATTCAAGGCTCCATGAAAAACCCCGAAGGTCCTGCCTTCGGGGTTTTGTTTTTTTACCACTTGCCGGTGCTCATCCCGCCGTCCACCGGCAGGACCGCGCCCGTCGTGAAGTCGGCGCCCGCCAGGTACAACACGGCTTCGGCGATCTCGTCGATGGTGCCCACCCGGCCGGCCGGGGCCAGGTTGTTGAGGAAGTCACGGTGCGCCGGGTCATGCATCGGCGTGTCGATGATACCGGGCGCCACGGCGTTGACCTTGATGTTGAACGGTGACAATTCCAGCGCCAGGGCGCGGGTCATCTGGTTGACGCCGCCCTTGATCAGCACGGGCAGCGCGGCCGGCACCTGGATGTTCGGTTGCAAGGCCACCGAGGCGGAGATGTTGATGATGAAACCTTGCTGGCGGCTGATCATGTGCGCGGCAGCGGCCTGGCTGGCGTAGACGAGGCCCTTGAGGTTGGTGTCGAGCAACGATTCCAGGTCCTGGGGGCTGTATTCGATGAAGGGTTTGGGCAGGAAGAAACCGGCGTTATTGACCAGCCCATCCACCGCGCCGAACGCCTCGATGGCTTTGCCGACAAGGGCGGGGGACGTTGCTGGATCGGCAATGTCACCGGCCACGCCGACGAAACTGGCCGGATGACCGAGCTGGCGGGCCGCATCGTCCAGGCCGGACTGGGAGCGGGCATTGCCCACCACGTTATAACCGCGGGCCAGGAAAGCCTTGACCAGGCCAAGGCCGATACCGCTGGAAGCGCCGGTGATGATGACGGTTTTCTGATTGCTCATGAGGTTGACTCCTGATCACGTTGAGGGGGAACCGCTGCGCCTGTCTGGGCGTTGGTTGTGATCAGGTTATTGATGCGCTTGGGTTTGATAAATGGGGGGTCTGGTACTTGAGTTGATACTTGGTGTAATCAATCAATCGAACCTGCGCTACACCCTGTGGGAGCGAGCTTGCTCGCGATAGCGGCGGGTCAGCCAGCCCACATGTGATTGATCTAATGCCATCGCGAGCAAGCTCGCTCCCACAGGGATAGCGAGTCGGCAGGCAGAAAAAAGCCCGGTCATTCGTACCGGGCTCGATAAGGTGAAGCCTTATTCCTTGGGTTTACTTCGATACTCAGTCGTCGTCATGCCCGCATACCCCCAGTTATCCGTGTCGACTTCCTCGATCACGATATGGGTCAGGTGCGGGTCCTTGCCCAGCACGCGCTGCAGGGTTTCGGTGATCTCGGAAATGACCTGGGCTTTCTGCTCGCGGGTGACGCCGTCGCGGGTGATACGAACATTGACGAAAGGCATGCTGCACTCCAGTGGGTGAATTTGCGCAGGAAAAGCCCGCGCAATCGAGGACTACTGTATTTATACGCCACGGCCTGATAAACAGGCATCGGGAATCTTCAGTTGATACGCGGTGTAATGAATCATGAAGCGTCACTTCGAAGACTTGCAGTTAGGCAGTATCGAACTGTTTTGCCTGGCGGCCGAGGCGGGCAGTTTCACGGCGGCAGCCCAGGTGGCGGGCGTCACTCCTGCGGCGGTGAGCCGTTCGATCTTTCGCCTGGAGGAACGCCTGGGGTCGCGGCTGTTTGTGCGCACCACCCGCAGCATCCGGTTGACTGATGCTGGCCGGACCTTTTTCGAGCAATGCCGCCAGGCGTTGACGCAACTGGTCGAAGCCCAGCAGGAAGTCATGGGCGCGCAATCGGTGCCGTCCGGCCAACTGCGCATCAGCGTGCCCACGACCTACGGCCATCACCGGATCCTGCCGTTGCTGCCAGCATTTCGCGCGCTTTATCCGCAGGTCAGCGTGGACGTTCACCTGAGCAACCGTAATATCGATTTCGTTGCCGAGGGCTATGACCTGGCGATTCGGGTGAGGGCCCAGCCGGATTCCTCGATGATCGCCCGTTTGCTGGAAGACGCGAAACTGGCGGTGGTCGCGTCCCCGGATTACCTGCGCAGGGTCGGCACGCCGCAAACGCTAGAAGACCTGGACCTGCACGAGTGCATCCAGTTCGAACTGCCCAGCAGCGGTCGTCGTATCTCCTGGTTGTTCAATGTCGAGGGCAAGGAGAAGGAAGTGTTCGGGCAGGGCGGGTATTGCTGCTCCGACGATGTGCTGGGCGGGGTGACGCTGGCCAAGCATGGCGCCGGGCTGTTCCAGACCTACCGATTTATCGTTGAACAGGAGTTGGCGGACGGGCGATTGGTGGAAGTGCTGGCGCCGCTCGCAGGGCGCTCACGGCCGTTCACGCTGCTGTATCCCCATGGCCGGTACGTGCCGCAGCGGGTGCGGGCGTTTGTGGATTTCCTGTTGGAACACCGACAGCAGTGGGCGGCGGAGTGAAGTGACGGCCCGCCTCACCAGATTCCCGTGGCGAGGGAGCTTGCTCCCGCTGGGCTGCAAAGCGGCCCCAAGATTTTGCGGTTGCTGCGCAACCGAGCGGGAGCAAGCTCCCTCGCCACAGAGGTCTATGTCCGACTGTTAGAACCGAAACGCCTGCCGACCAATCAGCAGCCACTTGCCATTCTTCTGCTTCTGCCAGATCTGGAAGTTCTCGATTTCGGTCGGGACCACTTCGGTGCCCTTGAGCGCCTGGGCGGAGAAGTGGTTGCGAACCATGGCTACGTCGCCTGAGACGGTGATTTTCTGATTCTGCATTTCAAGGGTCTTGAATGCGCTCTTGCCGGTCTCGATGTCGGCGATGAAGGCTTTTTTATCCTGGATGTTGCCGCTGGAGTGGCCGTAGGTCAGGTTCTCGGCGGCCAAGGCCTGGAGCTGGGGGATGTCCTTGTGCAGCATGGCCTGGGTCAGGTGGTCGACAGCTTCGGCCACTTCCTTCTCAGCCGATGCGGGCGCGGCGGCTACGTAGCCGCTGAACAGGCAAACGAAACCGATCAGCAATGATGCTTTTTTCATGGGTCTTTCCTTGTTTTTGTAAGTATCAGGAGTTCGAGCACCTAGGCTCGTCGGTCATCGTACAACTTGTAGTGATGCGCGGGAATAGCCAAGTGGAAGCGGGGCACAAATTTGATAGAGAAGATTGCGGTCAGGTGTCCTGAACGCGCCCAGCCGTTATCATTTCGCCGACTGTGCGCTGTTTGGACGCGGACGAAATCGAAACGGAAGGAATCAGAATGGCCCCGACACTTTTAGACCGCTATCGCGGATGCCTGCTGGGCTTGGCATGTGGCGACGCCGTTGGCACGACTGTTGAGTTCAAGCCACGAAATACCTTTCCACCGGCAACCGACATGGTCGGTGGCGGTCCTTTCAATCTCCAGCCTGGCAAATGGACCGATGACACCTCCATGGCGTTGTGTCTGGCGGAAAGTCTGCTGCAAAAGCGTGGTTTTGATGCGGCTGACCAGATGGGGCGATACCTCAACTGGTGGCATTGGGGTTACCTGAGTTCGACGGGCGCGTGCTTTGACATCGGCATGACCGTTCGCGACGCACTGGAGCACTATCAGATCCATCGCGATCCATTTGCGGGCGACACCGATCCTCAAACGGCTGGTAATGGCTCGCTCATGCGCCTGGCACCGGTTGTGCTGTTCTTTTATCCGGATCGCAACCGTATCCGCGAATTCGCCGCGCTGAGTTCGCGTACCACTCATGGGGCGGCAGAGGCGGTGGAGTGTTGCCAAGTGCTGGCGGACGTCATCGGCAACGCATTGAGCGGTGATTCAAAGACGGATGTGTTGCGAGTGTCGTCCGAACAACTGACCGAGGCCAAGGTGATTGCGCTCGCTCAAGGGGCGTATCAGGGAAAGGCTCGCAGTGAAGTGTCAGGCACTGGCTACTCGGTCGCTTCCCTGGAAGCGGCATTGTGGTGCTTTTACCACACGGACAGTTTCGCTGAGGCAGTGCTGGCAGCGACGAACCTGGGCGACGACGCGGATACCACCGCAGCCATCGTCGGGCAGTTGGCCGGGGCTTTTTATGGAATACAGGCTATTCCCTCCGATTGGTTGCAGAAGCTGTGGATGCGACAGGAGATTGAAACTATGGCCGATGCGCTTCACCTCAAGGCTTGAGCTTCATTTCGAGTCCATGGGCCTGGTGCGGAGTCAGCCGGTAGCGCAAGCACCTGGCTCCGCTTTCACATTCCTTCCCGAACCGCCCCGCGAATCCCCTCCAGCAACATCGTAAACGCCGGATTGTCATTGTCCTCCCGCCACACCAGGTGCAACTCGCTCTGCACCCCTTCACCTAAATCGATCTCACGAAACACCACCTGCTTGAACATCACGCTAGTCGCGCAACGCGGCACCAGCGCCAGGCCCATGCCGGCGTTGACCAGCGCCAGGATGGTCAGCGAGGAGCCGAGCCATTGCACGAACTGCGGGGCGACCCGGGCCGAGCGGAGCATGCCGGTGAGCAGTTCGTTGAAGGGCGGGTAGGCGGAATGGGAGTACATCAGGAACGGCTGTCCATCCAGGTCCTGCACGCTGACGGACTCGGCGTTGGCCAGCGGATGACCTGCTGGCACGGCCAGGACAAACGGTTCGCGCACCAGGCATTCGGTGGCGTAGCCGGTTTCCAGCAGGGGGGAGCGGACGATGCCCAGGTCGATGCGCCGGGCGCGCAGGGCTTCGTGTTGCTGGTAGGTGTTCATCTCCGACAGGACGATTTTTACCTGCGGTTGCTTGAGCCGCGCCTCGGCGATGACCTTGGGCAGGAATTCATACACCGCGCTGCCGACGAAGCTGATGGTGACCGAGCCGATGTCGCCCTGGGCGAAACGCTTGGCGGCCACGGCGGCCTGCTGCGCCTGTTGCAGCAGGTTCTGCGCCTCGATGAAAAACGCCCGCCCGGCGGCAGTGAGCGCGACGCTGCGGGTACTGCGGGTGAACAGTTCGACACCCAGGTGATGCTCCAGCAATTGGATCTGCCGGCTCAAGGGTGGCTGGGTCATGTTCAGGCGTTCGGCGGCGCGCCGGAAGTTGAGTTCCGTCGCTACGGTGGTGAAGCAGCGCAGTTGGGCCAATTCAAACATTGATTCAATTCCGGTATCAATCAAGTGCCAAGTTAGATTAGACGGGAACAATCGGCGGCGTCCATCATCGGGCAGTTCCTTACAAACAATCCCCACAAAAACAAGATCAGGAGGCCCGCTGTGAATCACGTACCGGACTCGACCCTGGCCCTCGCGGCGGCCAAGGTCAAACGTCACGTCCTGCCGTTGGTGGTGGTGATGTTCATCGTCAACTACATCGACCGCGTCAACATCGGCTTCGTCCGCAGCCACCTGGAGACCGACCTGGGTATCGGCGCCGCCGCCTATGGCCTGGGTGCCGGGTTGTTCTTCGTCGGCTACGCGCTATTCGAAGTACCGTCGAACATGCTCCTGCAGCGCTACGGCGCCCGGGCCTGGCTGACCCGCATCATGTTCACCTGGGGCGCGGCCGCGATGGCCATGGCGTTCGTGCGGGGTGAAACCAGTTTCTACGTGCTGCGCTTCATCCTTGGCGCGGCGGAGGCGGGATTCTTTCCCGGCGTCATCTACTACTTCACCCAATGGTTGCCGGCCAGCGAGCGCGGCAAGGCGATGGCGATTTTCCTCAGCGGTTCGGCCATTGCCTCGGTGATCTCCGGGCCGGTGACCGGCGCCTTGTTGAACGTCAGCGGGCTGGGCCTGCATGGCTGGCAATGGATGTTCCTGATTGAAGGCGGCGCGTCCATTGTGTTGTGCGGGTTCGTCTGGTACTGGCTGCAATCGCATCCCAGCCAGGCCAAGTGGCTGACAGCGGAAGAGAAAACCGTACTGATCGCGACCATCGCCGAAGAGCAGCGAGCGCGCGAAGCCGCACAGGTGGTCAAGCCCTCGATGTTCAAATTGCTGGCCGACCGCCAGATCGCGTTGTTCTGCTTCATCTACTTCTCTATCGCCCTGACCATTTATGGCGCCACGTTCTGGCTGCCGAGCATGATCAAGAAGATGGGCAACCTGGGGGATTTCCAGGTCGGCTTGCTCAATTCCATTCCGTGGATCATCTCCATCGTTGCGATGTATGGCTTCGCGGCCTTGGCGAGCAAATGGAAATTCCAGCAGGCCTGGGTCGCGGTGACGTTGGTGATCGCCGCGTTCGGCATGTTCATTTCCACCACGGGCGGGCCGATCTTCGCCTTCGTCGCCATCTGTTTCGCAGCGATCGGTTTCAAGGCCGCATCGGCACTGTTCTGGCCGATCCCCCAAGGCTACCTCGACGCCCGCATCGCGGCGGCGGTGATCGCCCTGATCAATTCCATCGGCAACCTCGGCGGTTTCGTCGCGCCGACGGCCTTCGGGTTCCTGGAGCAGACCACCGGTTCCATCGAGGGCGGCTTGTATGGGTTGGCGATCACCTCCTTGGTCGCCGCTGTCGTGATCTTTTTTGCCCGCACCCAACCGGGGCGCGGCACACCGGATTCACCTTCCGGCCTGCCGGAAAAAAAACCAACCTTGAACCCTGGCCCATCGGGAGCCGCTGCATGAAAATCAAACGCGTCACCGTGACCCCCATCGCTTTCCGCGACCCACCTCTGCTCAACGCCAGCGGCATTCATGAGCCTTTTGCGCTGCGTTCGATCATCGAGATCGAAAGCGACAACGGCTACATCGGCCTCGGCGAGAGCTACGGCGATGCGCCGGCCCTGGCGATCCAGCAGCAGGTCCAGGACCAATTGATCGGCATGGATCCGTTCAACCTCAACCAATTGCGGGCCATCGTCCAGGCCACCGTTGCGGCCCATAAACCGGCCAGCGTTGCCGGGGCGGAATTGGCGCCGGGTTCCCATGCGAGCAAAGCCGTCAGCAATGCCTATTCGGCGTTCGAGGTGGCCTGCCTGGACCTGCAAGCGCATTACCTGAACGTGCCGCTGGTGGATCTGCTGGGTGGTGCGATTCGCGACGAGGTGCCGTTCAGTGCCTATTTGTTTTTCAAGTACGCCGAGCACATCGATTCACCTTACCCGGCGGACAGTTGGGGCGAGGCGCTGAACGAGCAGCAGATCGTTGCCCAGGCGCGGCGGATGATCGAGGAATACGGGTTCAAGAGCATCAAGCTCAAGGCCGGCGCCCTGGAGCCGGAGCATGAAGTCGCCTGCATCAAGGCGCTGAAACAGGCGTTCCCCGGGCTGCCGCTGCGCATCGACCCCAACGGCAACTGGTCGCTGGAGACGTCGATCCGCATGGCCGAGTTGTTGGGAGACGACTTGCAATACTACGAAGACCCGACACCTGGCCTGGAAGGCATGGCCGAGCTGCACAAGCGCACGGGCCTGCCACTGGCGACCAACATGGTGGTCACCGATTTCGACGAGTTCCGCCGCAGCGTGGCCCAGGACAGCGTGCAGATTGTCCTGGCCGATCATCATTATTGGGGCGGGCTGCGGGACACCCAGGTGCTGGCGAAGATGTGCGACACCTTTGGCCTGGGGGTGTCGATGCATTCCAATTCGCACTTGGGCATCAGCCTCATGGCCATGGCCCACGTGGCGGCCTCGGTGCCGAACCTGGATTACGCCTGCGACACCCATTATCCGTGGCAGGAACCGGATGAAGAGGTGATCAAGGGCGGCAAGCTGCCGTTTGTCGACGGCTGCGTGAAGATCACCCGGGCGCCGGGCCTGGGGCTGGAGCTGGACCGGGATCAGTTGGGCAAGCTGCATGAGCAGTTTCTCAGCTGCGGCATTCGCCAGCGCGATGACGTGCGACAGATGCGGCGCTATAAGCCGGATTGGAAGACCGTCAAGCCGAGGTTCTGACCCGAAGGCGAGGGGGCCTGCTGCGCAGGCCAGCGGGAGCAAGCTCCCTCGCCACAAAAGCCGAGTACGACTTCGTTCCCGAATACGAGGTGATCCCGTGGAGAGGGAGCTTGCTCCCGCTGGGCTGCGCAGCAGCCCTAAACCAGACGACTCGGTACCACTGCCCAACGAGTTGATCCTACCCACCCACCCACCGGCCCACACCCAAAGTACCGCGCCCTGCGGCATCGGGGTCTTACGCCAAAACTGCCGCGCCGGCCCTGCGCTGCCAAAGCAGCCGCCAATCACCTCCAAGGCAGCGTATGACGTGCCCTGGCGCCTTTCGATAATCGCCTCCGACATCCCGTCCCCTGTTGCGGAGCGCGCCATGCACAACAATAAAAATACCTGCCTGCGTTTTTTGCCTGCGGTCATCGCCGGCCTCTCGACCCTCGGCTCGATGCCCTGGGCCCACGCCGAAATCATGCTGTACGACAAGGATCAGACGACCTTTTCCACCGACGGCTACATCAACGCCTTCTACGTCAACAGCGACGTGGACCGCGCCGGGGACCAGTTCGACCGGCGTCAGGCGCGGGTCAAGATGGGTTTCTTGCCCAACTACCTGGGCTTCAACATGGGCAAGCAGGTCGATGACCTGAAGCTCGGCGCCCGGGCGTCGTTCTGGGTCACCATCAACGACAGTGAAACCAACGGCACCGACACCGCCATCGATGTTCGGCAGTTCTACGGCACCGTCGCCAACCCGGAGTGGGGCGAGGTGCTGATCGGCAAGGACTTTGGCCTGTTCGCCCGTTCCAACATCCTGCTTGACGAGCTGCTCGCCGGTTACGGCCAGGTCAGCGACACCCTGGGCCTGGTGGACGGTGGCGGCGTGTCGTTCGGCAATATCGGCAGCGGTTATCCGTACCCGTTCCCGACGTCGCAGATCACCTACCGCACCCCAGTGATGGACGGGCTGCGCGTGGCGGTGGGCATCATGGACCCGGTGGACACCAACGACAGCAGCGCCACCGGCAAGGCCTACCAGGAAAACCCGCGCACCGAGAGCGAGATCACCTACCAGTTCGACTTGGCCGGGGCAAAGATCTACAGCTGGCTCAACGGCAGCTACCAGACCTCCGACAACACTGACTCCAACGTCGAGTCGGTGACGTCCAAAGGCCTGGGTTATGGCGTGCAGGCGAAGATGGGCGGGCTGTCGCTCACCGGTTCCGGGTTCCAGGCCAAGGGCATCAACCCGTTCTTCACCAACAATGCCGGCGAAGCCACCTTGCGCAATGTCGACAGCAAGGGCTACTTGCTGCAGGGCTCCTACAAACTGGGCAAGAATCGCCTGGCGCTGTCCTACGGCAAGACCGATGACGACGGCAACGGCGTGGTCGGTAGCGGCGCCGACTACGAGACGCGCGGTATCGCGTTGTTCCATGACGTCAATGACAACCTCAAGCTCGTGGCCGAATACAACCAGTTCGAAATCAACGGCCATGACACCAGCGCGCAGAATGAAGACACCGACACCTTTGCGGTGGGGGCGGTGTTGACCTGGTAACGATTACTGCCCGCAAGAGAACTTGTTCCCGCCGGGC
>NZ_JAOSHO010000940.1 GCF_025917275.1 Pseudomonas agronomica
ATCGCGAGCAAGCTCGCTCCCACAGGGTTCCGAGGTGTTCACAGAATTGGAGTCCACCATCAATCCCATGGGAGCCGAGCGAAAGCGGTGGGTCAGTTTGCAGAGATGCTGGCTGCACCGCCGCCTTCGCGAGCAGGCTCGCTCCCACCCAGGTTCAGCGCCACACCGTAACCTTCGATGAATTCCGCCGGCATGCGCTTGGGCCGGCCGGTGGACAGTTCGATGCAGACGAAGGTGGTCTGGGCCCGCAGCAACGTGGTGTTGTCGCTGGGACGGACCAGCTGGAAATGCCGGGTCATCTTCAATCGCTGGTCCCAGTCGACGATCCAGGTCGCCAGCTGCAATTCGTCGCCTTCATAGGCCGCCGCCAGGTAATCGATTTCATGCCGCACCACCGCCATGGCTCGATCCAATCGCCGATATTCCACCAGGTCCAGGCCCAGGCGCTGGGAATGCCGCCAGGCGCAGCGTTCCAGCCAGGTGACGTACACCGCATTGTTGGCGTGGCCCAGCCCGTCGATGTCTTCGGCATTTACCTGAAGGTCAATGATGAACGGCGTTGCCCGATCCCAGCCCATGCCCGTCTCCTGTCATATATGGATCGGGGCAGTGTAACGGAAGCTCAGGCCGATTGCCGCGCTTGCAGGCTGCGCCCCGCCAGCAGTGATAACACGCCATCAATGACACGGGGATCGGCCAGGACTCGCTGATGTCCGCCCTGGGGCAGACGCAGAAAGCGACTGTCAAACCAAGCCTCGTGGATCAGTTGCGATTCCTTGACCGAAACCGACGTATCGTCCTCGGCGTGGACGATCAAGCCCGGA
>NZ_JAOSHO010000941.1 GCF_025917275.1 Pseudomonas agronomica
GTCGATTTCCCCGAGCTCGATGCGCTGGCCGCGCAGCTTCACCTGATGGTCGAGACGCCCCAGGTACTCGATGTTGCCATCGGCGAGGAAGCGGCAACGGTCACCGGTGCGGTACAGCCGGTCACCGGCCACGAACGGGCTGGCGAGGAAGCGCTCCTCGGTCAGGTCCGGGCGTTTCAAGTAACCCCGGGCCACGCCGACGCCGCCGATGTACAGCTCGCCGATGCTGCCAATCGGCAGCGGTTGCTGGGCCTCGTCGAGGATGTACAGGCGCAGGTTGGCGATGGGCTTGCCGATCGGCACGATCATGTCATTGGCCGAGCAACGCCAGACCGAAACGTCGATGGCCGCTTCGGTCGGGCCGTACAGGTTGACCAGTGCCGCCGGGTGTTGGCCCATGAAGCGCCGCACCAGGTCCACGGGCAAGGCTTCGCCGCTGGCGAAGACCTGGCGCAGGCTGTGGCAGTCGACCAGGCTCGGCTCCTCGACAAAGGCACGCAGCATCGACGGGACGAAGTGCAAGGTCGTGACCCGTTCCTGCTGGATCAACTGGCTGAGGTAGGCCGGGTCGCGATGACCGTCCGGACGGGCAACCACCAGGGTTGCACCGGTGATCAGCGGCCAGAAGAACTCCCACACCGACACGTCGAAGCTGTACGGGGTCTTTTGCAGCACACGGTCGTTCGGGCCAATCGGGAAGGCGTCCTGCATCCAGTGCAGGCGGTTCATCAAGGCGCCGTGCTCGTTCATCACGCCCTTGGGTTGGCCGGTGGAACCGGAGGTGTAGAGCACGTAGGCCAGGTCGTGGGCTTCGACGCTGAT
>NZ_JAOSHO010000942.1 GCF_025917275.1 Pseudomonas agronomica
GAGCTTGCTCCCGCTGGGCTGCGCAGCGGCCCTCGTTTTTGGCGGTTGCTGCGCAACCGAGCGGGAGCAAGCTCCCTCGCCACAAAAGCCGTGGTCGGCTTTAGTCCTTATGCCTGCACGCTCAACCCATACTCAGCCGCCGCATCCTGCAACCACAGCCACCAGTAATCGGAGAAGCTGCGGCGGATCACCAGTTCCCAGGTGTCTTCGGCCGTGTGGCGGATCACCAGTTGCGACTTGGCGAACACCGTTCCCACCGCTTTGCCTACCGGAAAATTGCTGGGGTGAACATCGTAGCTGGTGGACTTCATCAGCACGTCGCGCACGTTCGGGCCGGACAGTTCGAGGATCTGCTGGCCGCCGCTGACGTTGACGATCTGGATGTGCAGGTCGCCCAGCGCTTCGCGCAGCTTCTGCTCGGCGGCGAATTCTTCACCGGTCGGCACCACCAGCAGCCATTCGTCAGGGCCGAGCCATTGAAGACTGGTCTCGCCCTTGATGACGACAGCCAGGGCGCCCGGCAATTCCAGGCCCAGGGCCTTGTGCACGCCGGCGGCGAACGCTGGGTCGTGGCCGTCGCCACGAATGGTCAGGTGACCCAGGAGTTTTTTCTCGCGCACGGTCACGCCGGCGTTCTTGCGGCCCTTGCCCACCATGCTTGCGAGGTCGGCATGGTGCAGCGACGACTCGGCCTTGGCCCCGGTGGTTGGGCGTTGTTGGTACACGTTGACTGCGGTCATATGGAGCACCTGTCTGAATGCTGTTGGGTCAAGCCCTTGTGGTGGCTGTCAGGCCGTCATCGCGAGCAAGCTCGCTCCCA
>NZ_JAOSHO010000943.1 GCF_025917275.1 Pseudomonas agronomica
CTTGCGCCGCTGTTGTACCTGGTCCACGCGCTGCTCACCGGCCTGTCGATGGCGGTGACCAATATGTTGAATATCCACCTGGGCTTTACCTTCTCCGGCGGTTTCATCGACATGGTCCTGGGCTGGGGCGAATCCACCAACGGCTGGCGGGTCGTTCCGGTGGGCCTGGTCTACGCAGCGATTTATTACCTGGTGTTCGACTTCTGCATCCGCCGCTTCGACCTGAAGACGCCGGGACGTGAAGACGTGCCGGCGGGCGACAAGCCGGTCATTGCCGAAAACCAACGGGCCGCGGCTTATATCCGAGCCTTGGGTGGCGCCGACAACCTGATCACCGTCGGCGCCTGCACGACGCGCTTGCGCCTGGACATGGTGGATCGCAACAAGGCGTCCGACGCCCAACTCAAGGCCCTCGGCGCGATGGCCGTGGTCAGGCCGGGTAATGGCGGCAGCCTGCAGGTGGTGGTGGGGCCGATGGCGGACAGCATTGCGGATGAAATTCGCCTGGCGTTGCCCTCCTCCGAACGACCAGCCAGCGCGCCCGTGGCCGCCGTAGCTGAGCCTGTCCCGCCGACAGTCGTCTCCGAGGCCGAAGCACAACAATGGCTCGCGGCCCTGGGGGGCGGCGGGAATGTGTTGCAGCTCGATTGCGTGGCGACGAGCCGTTTGCGCGTGCAACTGGCCGATGGCAAGGGGTTGTCGGAAAGCCAGCTCAAGGCGCTGGGTTGCCAGGGGGTCAGTTCACTTGGGGATGGCGTGTGGCACTTGCTGCTTGGGGAGAAAGCGCCGGGGTTGTGGCGG
>NZ_JAOSHO010000944.1 GCF_025917275.1 Pseudomonas agronomica
TACACACAGCTTCTACAGGCCCAGCGGGAGCGAGCGTCTCGCCACGGGTTTGCCGAACGCCTTAAGCCAACAGCGTGACCCCATTGCCAGGACCCAACATGCACTACCAAACCGTACTCTTCGACCTCGACGGCACCCTCACCGACCCACGGGAAGGCATCACCCGTTCGATCCAGTTCGCCCTGGGCAAACTGGGCATCGACGAACCCGACCTCACCCGCCTCGAACACTTCATCGGCCCGCCGCTGTTGCAAGCCTTCATGCAGTTCTATGACTTCGACGAAGCGAAAGCCTGGGAAGCGGTGAACTTCTATCGCGAACGCTTCAAAGTCACCGGCCTCTACGAAAACCGCGTATTCGACGGCGTCACGCCCCTGCTGGAAACCCTCGGCGGCCAAGGCCGGCAGCTCTACATCGCCACCTCCAAACCGTGGGTCTTCGCCCGGGAAATCGCCCGCCACTTTGACTTCGCCCGGCACTTCAAAGTGATCTACGGCAGCGAACTGGACGGCACCCGCACCAACAAAGTCGAGCTCATCGCCCACCTCCTGGCCGAAGAAAGCCTCGACCCGGCCAACACTCTGATGATCGGCGACCGCAAACACGACCTGATCGGCGCCCGCGAAAACGGCCTCGACGCCGCAGCGGTGGGGTATGGGTTCGGCAGTTTCGAAGAACTGAACGCAGAAAACCCGGCGCACCACTTCCAGACACTGGAAGAGCTGCACCGGGCATTCCTGCGGGGTTGAAGAACTGAGGGCAAGCGAGAACCCGTGGCGAGGGAGCTTGC
>NZ_JAOSHO010000945.1 GCF_025917275.1 Pseudomonas agronomica
CTTTCCGTTTATGAAAATACTTTCCAGTGGCGACCGCTTCAGAGCCCTTCTCAGAGAAGCGAACATCCGATCCGCCGACTTCGCGAAGTTGTACGGCGTGAAATCCCAACACGTGAACAACTGGTTCAACCGTGGCATCCCGCCCGGGCGCATCCACTCCATCGCCAGCCTGCTGACCGTCAGCCCGGAATGGCTCGCCCGCGGCGAAGGCCCGCAAACGCCATTGGGCCTCGGCCCCGGCACCACCTATGAAGCCGCCGAAAACGACGGCGTCTACAGCGTGGCGGAACCCACGGACATCGAACTGCCCTTCTACAAGGAAGTCCCCATCGCCCCCGGCGAAACCAAGACCCACATCGTCGAAATCCCCGACCAATCCATCCGCCTGCCCCGCAGCCACCTCGAATCCCTCGAAATCGACCCCAGCGACGCCATCTGCACCACCATGGTCGGCGACAGCATGGCCGAACGCATCGAAGACGGCTCCACCCTCGCCATCGACCGCGGCCTGACGCAAATCGTCGACGGCCAAATCTACGCCCTCGAACACGACGGCATGCTCCGCATCAAATACCTCCACCGCATCCCCGGCAACCGACTACGCCTGCGCAGCCACAACAGCGCCGCCTACCCCGACGAAGTCTTCAGCGCAGAACAGATCGACGCGCAACACATCCACGTGATTGGCTGGGTGTTCTGGTGGTCAACCCTCAACAAACAGAGACCGCCGGTGTTCGACTAACCCAAATCCACCGCAGCTCCCCGTGGCGAGGGAGCTTGCTCCCGCT
>NZ_JAOSHO010000946.1 GCF_025917275.1 Pseudomonas agronomica
AGGCTTCGCCAGCTCCTACACAGAGCCGAGCGGGAGCAAGCTCCCTCGCCACAGTGGATGGCGGCTAGCGCGCTTCGACGTTGTCCAGCGCGCGGTTGGCGAGCAGCGCGCCCATTTCGATCAACTGCAGGATGCCCAGGGCAACGTGCCGTCGCGAGCCGTCCAGGTCGAACGCCAGGTCGTTGATCATCGCGTTGGCCGAGGCGAGGGTTTCGCTGAGGTTGGCGAGCAGGGCTTCGGTGCCCACACCATTGATCACGGTGAACAGTTGACTGGGGTCGGGTGTTGGTTTGCTGGGTTTGGGCTTGAGGTAGTAATCGAGGGCGCGGTCGGCGGCTTCGTCGAATGCCTTCGCGTCGGCTGGATCGGTGTCGGGAGGATTCGGGGTTACTTTGAACATAGATGAAACTCCAGATAAGAAATTGGAGCCATCATCCTCGCTACCAAACGAAGGGTGGTGGCCATACGAAGGTTGGTAGACCGGTTACCTGGCAACCCGGCGCGTCCGAGGACGCCCTGCGCATGACCACCATAAGACAGAGGTTGAAGTCCCCTGCATGAGGCTGCACTTGCACCAGAAAGCCGGGCTACCAAACCCGATCGCTGATTTTCAGCGACCGAGCAACAGTAAAGCCCGGCCCCAAGACGCACAAGCCGGCGGATTCTGGCGTAGTTGTAGGTAACGGCGCAAGACGACGTAGCCCGAACGCGAAGGATCCTACAACCGAATAAACACAGCCCTCTGTAGGCTGAAAAGATGAGTAAACACAGAACCCCGTGGCGAGGGA
>NZ_JAOSHO010000947.1 GCF_025917275.1 Pseudomonas agronomica
TGGTCTGTCCCCCTCGGTTCCTTAACAATCTTCAGATTATCGCGCTGGCTTGCATTTGTCTGCTCGGACCATTATCGGCGCAGGCCTGGACCGATGACGGCAAGACGATCGTCTTCAGCCATGGTGAGATCGACCATTGCAATCAATTCGCTCTCGAAGCAGGGGAGATAATGCTGGCTAGGCAATCAAATGAGCCGCCTCGCTACCAAAATGATCAATATGGTGCGCCTTCAGAAGCGAGGCTCGGCATGCGGGACATTTTGAAGAAATTGGTGCTCACATATCCTGCGCGAGACACTCCTGCAGAGAAACGGAGCGATCTCGAGGACTTTGTGAAAAAGGCCAAGCGTATTTGTATTAAGGCCTATATGGAGGCTGTGCCAGCGAGCCCAAGTCAGCAGACTGCTGCGCCCTAAGCGGTTTCAGGGACGAGGAAAAAGGGGACTGATTTGGATGGCACTTACTTAACCTTCTTCGGATGTCCATTCTTCCTGACCTCGGCCCTGGCTGATCGACGTGTTTTCATCAGCATGGGGTAAGGCTTGGGTCTTCGTTTTATGGCGCGCGGTTCAATCCTGCCAGGCCGTTGACCGACCCGTTTCTGGGCAATCAGCGCAAGCAGATTCAGCAGCCGATCCTCTTGCTCCTGAGCCCCGTACTGCCTCAACGCTAGGCACAGCTAAAGGCTATGCTTGAAGCTCAGTTCGCGAGGCAGACAGTCGGCTAGCAGAGCCGATTGCGCCATGAGCATCCGTATCAGGTTGTGGGCCAGCAAGTGTGGAAAC
>NZ_JAOSHO010000948.1 GCF_025917275.1 Pseudomonas agronomica
GTCAGCACAGTCGCTGTAACGTCGATCTTCAATTAGCGGGGTAACACATTGAACGACTCTGAACACCTGAAAGAACTGTGCGCCCGTTTCAACGCTGGAGAACCTCTGAGCTTTACGTTTTTCTGGGGCCACCAGCGCAGCAAAAATGTCGTCACGGCTTCGTGCTTCAGCCAATGGTTCGAGGCCGGGTTCGTTGTCGAAGGGCAACATTACCCGACCGCCGAACACTTCATGATGGCCGAGAAAGCGGCCTTGTTCGACGATCAGGAAATACGTGCGCAGGTGCTCAACGCCCCCACTCCCAATGCCGCCAAAGCACTTGGCCGCAACGTGCGCGGATTCGACGACAAGGTTTGGCTGCAACACCGGTACGACATCGTCGTCCGAGCGAACCAGGCCAAGTTCTCCCAGAACCCGCAGTTGAACGAATACCTTCTACAAACCGGTTCCAGCGTGATCGTCGAAGCCAGCCCGGTTGATAGCATCTGGGGTATAGGGCTCGCGCAGGACAACGCGGATGCGAACAATCCGAATCTGTGGAAAGGCTTGAACCTGCTGGGATTTGCGCTGATGCAGGTGCGGGACGGGACTGGTATTCCTGCCCCAACGTAGTGCCGCCGACTTATTCACAAAAAACGCGAATGCCAAGGCTTATTCATTAGAAAAAAAGGGGACAGACACCCTGTGGCGAGGGGATTTATCCCCGCTCGACTGCGCAGCGGTCGCAAAACCGGGCGATGCGGTTTGCCTGGAGAAATGCAGGGGCCTGCTGCGCAGGCCAGCG
>NZ_JAOSHO010000949.1 GCF_025917275.1 Pseudomonas agronomica
GGCGCGAGGCCCAAGAGCTAATCAGCGATGAGGAACTGAATGAAGTGGCGGCTAAACGCTACATTGCCACTTCACTAAAAAGGGAGTTTGCTAGCGATAGTGGAACTGAGCTCAATACCGTTTTGCCTAAAATGAGCCCACTCAATCCGGCTTATTTGGCAAAAAAACAAAGTGTCTTTCACAAGGTTGCTATTTTTGTTGATAAGTTCAAGGGTGTTGGAGGGCAAATTTAATGGGCGACCTGTTAGCGTTCCCATACCTAACATTTAGAGTGCTGGAATGACTGTTAGCAAGGCCTACTATTGAATCGTAGGCCGCCGCGAGTCCACTATTCGTCTTCACAGACCTGTCGGTGAGTTCGAGGGACACCAACTTGGTGCGGGTGGCTGCCTTGGTTTTTAGCGATAACGGCGGGATCCGGGAAGGCGCAGTTAACAGCGGCGTCGAAGTGGCGATATCCTCGGGATCTAACAGTCTTCAGCGCAGCTGTGTAAATGGAGTGCTAATTAGCGCGCCTTAAAAACTCGCTCCATACGTAATAAATATGGAAGTCGGCAAGGATAGGCAAAATGCAAGGACAAACTGCAATTGAAATGATAATTAAAGATATTGAGGAGCTGTTTACTGATAAGCCGTACTCGATTGACTATATCATTGCACCAAGAGGGAGCTCCTGCCAGAAGGTGGGTGAACGCTCCAGAATAATTATCGATCATAATATTTCGCTCTTTACGATTGCTGACCTGACAGGCATGATGATGGTCATGATTGAAGTGTGCC
>NZ_JAOSHO010000095.1 GCF_025917275.1 Pseudomonas agronomica
CGCGCTTGGTGGCCGAGGTAATCAACGCGTGGACGGGTGTCCCGCTGTCGCAGCTGGCTTGCGAGCACAACGTGAAAATTACCCGTTTTGCGGCAGATCTACGCACCCGTATCAGGGGGCAGGAGCCAGCGGTGCAGGCGCTTGACCGAGCCATGCGCGCTGCCGCCTCAGGCTTGAACAAACCCGACGCTCCAGCGGGAGTGTTTTTGCTGGTAGGGCCCAGTGGGGTTGGCAAGACTGAAACGGCATTGGCCTTGGCAGAGTTGCTGTACGGCGGCGACCGATTCATCACGACACTCAACATGGCCGAGTTTCAGGAGAAACACACGGTTTCGAGGCTCATCGGCGCGCCTCCCGGTTATGTCGGATTTGGTGAAGGCGGGATGCTCACCGAGGCTGTTCGGCAAAGGCCTTACTCGGTGGTGCTGCTCGATGAGGTCGAAAAAGCCGATCCGGACGTGCTGAATCTGTTCTATCAGATATTCGACAAAGGCCTGGCCAACGATGGCGAAGGGCGGGAAATCGATTTTCGCAACACGTTGATCCTGATGACGTCGAACCTGGGCAGTGACCGCATCAGCGAGTTGTGCCAAAACGGGGGGGCGCCCACTGCCGAGCAACTCGAAGAAGCGATTCGGCCGCTGCTCAGCAGGCATTTCAAACCGGCATTACTGGCCCGTATGCGTGTGGTGCCGTATTACCCGGTAGGCGGCTCGGTGCTGCGCGAGTTGGTGGAGATAAAGCTGGGTCGTTTGGGCGAGCGACTGCAGCGTCGTCAATTGAACTTCAGCTACTGCACGCAGCTTGTCGATCATTTGGTCGAGCGCTGCACTCGCAGCGACAGCGGCGCGCGACTCATTGATCATTTGCTCGATCTGCACCTGCTGCCCGGGTTGGCCGACGGCTTGCTCGCCGCCATGGCGATCGGCGAACAACCGCGGCACGTACACGCCACGCTCGATGAACAAGCTCGCGTAGCGTGTGAGTTCAGCTGATGGGTGCACTGTTCTCCCATGTGCCTGAGCCGCTGGCTTACGCCCAAGCGCTGCTGGCACAGTTTTCCAGCCTTTCGCAGACGGCGGACGATGCGACCTTGCTCGGCGATTTTACCAGGGGGACGGCGCGGCTCAGCGGCTGTGAACTGGTGCAGTTATATCTATCGGATGCCTCGCGCTGTCGCCTGGAATTAAGTGTTCAGTGCCTGGAAGATCGATTGCAGTTCCGTGACCCGGCCGGTTTGCCTTGCGACGACGATGGTGAGCAACTGTTGCAATTCGTCCTGCGCCAGAACCGTACGGTATGCCTCGGTGCGTTGGACGACAGCCTGCACGACACGCGCTTCCTACCGGCCCGCGCTGCGCCGTGGCAATCGCTGCTCTGTGTGCCGCTTGCCACCGAGGACGGAATCAAGGGGGTGTTGCTTTGCGTCAGCTCCCAGCGGATCGACTTGCAGGGGTTCGCTGATTCCCTGGGATTGCTGGGGGCGTTTGCGCTTAACCAGATCCATCTGCGACAGCGTCTCCGCCGGCCAGCCGGTGAAGGCCAGCCCGTCGCCATTAACTTGCCGAGCACCAACGGTCTTGGCCTCATCGGCAAGAGCGCGGCGATGCGCCAGACCTGTCAACTGATCAGCAAAGTCGTGAATAGCCCTTACACAGTCCTGCTGTATGGCGAGACGGGGACAGGCAAGGAAGTTGTGGCCCGGGCGATCCACGATTGCGGGCCGCGTCGCACGCAGGCATTCGTCGTCCAGAACTGCGCGGCGCTTCCTGAACATCTGCTGGAAAGCGAGTTGTTCGGTTATCGCAAGGGAGCGTTTACCGGCGCTGACCGGGACCGCATCGGGCTGTTCGACGCGGCTGACAAGGGCACATTGTTGCTCGATGAAATCGGTGACATGCCATTGTCGCTCCAGGCCAAGCTGCTGCGCGTCTTGCAGGAGGGCGAGATTCGTCCGTTGGGGTCGAACCTTACCCACAAGATCGATGTTCGGATTGTCGCCGCCACTCATCGGGACCTGAAGCGCTTGATGAGCGAAGGCAAGTTCCGCGAAGACCTGTATTACCGCCTTGCACCGTTTCCCATCCAATTGCCGCCGCTGCGTCAGCGCGGCCCCGACGTGATCGAACTGGCCAGGCACTTCGCAGACAAGGCTTGTGCCCTTCTGCAGCGCGATCTCGTGCATTGGTCCGACGCTGCGCTGGCCCACCTGGCTGCCTATGACTTTCCCGGAAACGTGCGCGAACTCAAAGGCATCGTCGAAAGAGCGGTGCTGTTGTGCGAGGGCGACGAACTAAGGGTAGAGCACTTTGCCTTGCACCTTAAAAAACCATCCGATGAAGGTCGCGTAAGCCTGCGCGAACGGATGGAACACATCGAACGCAGCCTGATGACTGATTGCCTGCGCAAGCATTCCGGTAACCAGACGCTGACCGCTCGCGAGCTCGGCTTGCCGCTGCGCACGCTGTTGTATCGGATGAGTCGGCTGAACATTCGTCGCAAGGACGCCGAAGTCTGACGCCGTATTTCTAATCCCATTCACTTATTTCAGGACATTTGGATGACCGCTCACCCTTGGCAAACCTTCCTGCTGGCCGTTGTCGTGTTGTTCGGTCTCGGTGGTTGCAATGGAAACTACACATTCAATGACAGTACTTATCGCCCCTTGGGTGATCCGCAAGCGGTCAATCGCGGCAAGTGACCGCAAGGAGGAGCATCGGTGGAAGTCATTTTCGAGAGGTTGGATGCCAGGCAGTTTGTCAGCCCGAACCCGTGCCGGAAGATTTTCGGAATGGCGGGCGGCGTCATTGGGCGAGGCGAGGCGTGTGACTGGGTCATCCCGGACAGCGAGCGCCTCTTGTCCAAGCGCCATGCACAGGTGAGTTTCCGGGGAGGTGTTTTTTTTCTCACCGACATCAGCGGCAATGGCATATCCCACCGCAGAAGCGGTGCGCGCCTGCCGAAAGGCGAGCCGGTGCCCATCAAGGATGGAGATATCTACGTCATGGGCGAATGCGAACTCCTGGCGCGGTTGGTTGCTCGTTCGGGTAACAGCATTCCCGAGGCCGATCGTTCGGTGTCGACCGGCAACTTCATTCCGGACGATGCTTTCGTGGGGCTTGATCCGCTGGAAGCCTTGGATCGACCCGAGCGTGCGTACTCTGAAATAGACGAGTTGATCAATCCCTCTGCAATACCCGCTTACGGCTCGGGACGTCTGGACCCGGCGCGGGCCGATAGGGAAAGCCTGCGACTGCCCGAACTGGTCGATGCGGATAACGAGCTTGCACCTCTACCGGCACCCGAACCCTCCAAGCCAGTACGGGAAGACTTCTGGCAACGCTTTGGTCACTCGCTAGGCATGGACCTCGGTGACATGGACGAGGAGGCCCGCGAAGCGTTGGCGGTCAACGTCGCACAGTTGCTCAGGCAAAGCGTTCGAGGCTTGCAACAGAGTTTGCGTACGCGTTCCGAGTTGAAGAGCGAGCTACGTCTGGCCCAGACGTTTTTCCAAGGTCCTCGGAAAAATCCGTTGAAGTACACCGATGATGCCTTGCCGATGTTGTTGCAGCCAGGCGCGCCACTCCAGTTGTCGGCCAGCGAGGCTATCGCCCGCTCGTTTCATGACCTCCAGGCCCACCAAGTGGCTTTGCTGGCCGCGAGCCGGTCCACCCTGCATGCGGTGCTGGAACATTTTTCGCCTCGCCAATTGGTCCTGCGGATGGGGCGCGAGCAAAAACCGTTGATCAGTACGTCGGGCGGCCACTGGCGGGCATTCGGTCGTTATCACCAGGGGCTGTGCGAAGACGATGACTGGATCGAGCGCCTGCTGGCCCGGGACTTCGCCAAGGCATACGAGGAACAGGTCCGCCTGGTGTCCACTCTGCAAAACGATCTTCATGGATGACGTACATGTCTCGCTGCCCCCTGTTTTTTTTCAAGACGCTGACGTTGACGCTAGCGGTTTCGACGTTGTTGGCCGGTTGTGCCAGCCTGTCGCCGTTCTCAACGATGACCAAACTCAATCTCACCCTCACTGCCAGTGATCAGCTCAACCCGGACCTCAACGGCCGGCCATCTCCTGTCGTCGTGCGCCTGTTTGAACTCAAGCATCCGGTGGCTTTTGAGAATGCTGATTTCTTCAGTCTTTATGACCGTGCCAGGGAGTCCTTGGCGCCTGACTTGATCACCAGCGAAGAACTGGAGTTGCGGCCAGGCGAAACGGTCACGCTCAGGCTCGACGTCGCAGGGGGCGGTCGTTATGTCGGGGTACTTGCCGCGTACCGTGACCTGCCTCGGACGCAGTGGCGCTACACACTACCCATCGCTGCGGCACGATTGACTGAAGTGCATCTGAAGCTTGACCAGGATGGCATTGCCAGCCATCTCGAAAGCCTTGCCAGGGCGGACGGCCAATGAATCACGATAAGGTCATCTGGCAAGAAGGGATGTTGTTGCGCCCGCAGCATTTGCAGCACAACGATCGCTATTTCGACCATCAGCTCAAGCTTCGCACACGCTTGTTGGGTGGCTATGCCTGGGGCTTCCTCTCGCTGGAAATCGATCTGCAGTTTCTGAACATGCGGCGACTGATCGTCAGCAAGGCTTCGGGTGTCTTCCCAGACGGCAGCTTCTTCGAATTGGACGGTAACGCCGAACCACTGGTCTTGGAAGTGCCGGCCAACACCTGTAACACGCCCATCTATCTCGCCCTGCCGCTCGTGACCGGCAATCGGGTCGAGTCTCGTCGTCCAGAGCAAGCCGATGTACTGGCGCGCTATATCACCTATGAAATGCAGGTGACTGATTCCAATGCGGCAGACCCTTTCAGCAGCCAGATCAGTTGTGGCCGTCCGGACGTACGCCTGTTGCTGGGTGAGCAGCGGGGCGATCAGGCGTTTGTCAAACTTGAACTTTGCAAGGTACTCGATACCACGCCTGACGGGGCGATCAGGCTCGACGCGGATTTTGTCCCAGCGTTCATCCAGGCCCAATCATCTGGCTATCTATCGTCATGCCTCAAGGAAGTCATTGGCATGCTTGGCCAGCGGGGCGAAAGCCTCGCCGAACGGATCCGCTCAAATGGACAAGCAGGTGCTGTCCAAGTCGGCGACTTGATGATGCTGCAATTGATCAACCGTACCGAACTGTTGCTGCGTCATTACCTGGATTTGGAGCAGGTGCACCCTGAAACCTTGTATCGAGCGCTGCTTTCCCTGCTCGGCGAACTGGCGACTTACTCCACCGACAGCAAACGCCCTTCGTTCGAACACCGCTACCAACACAGCGATCTGGGTGCGTGCTTTCGAAGCCTCATGCAGGCAATCCGGCAGGTGCTGTCGATGGTGCTCGAACAGCACGCCATTGAGCTGCAATTGCAGACTCGCCAGTACGGGATCAGCGTTTCGCCGATGCATGACCTTTCGCTGCTGGACTCGGCTTCGTTCGTACTGGCCGCCAGCGCCAACTGTGATAGCGAGGAGTTGCGCCATCGCTTGCCATCACATCTCAAGATCGGTTCGGTGGAGCGCATTCGCCAGTTGGTCAATCTGCATTTGCCGGGCATCAAGATCAGGCCGTTGCCGGTAGCGCCGCGGCAGATTGCGTTCCATGCCAACAAGACCTATTTCCTCCTTGAACCCAGTGTCGAGGATCTTGCTCAGGTGAAGCGTTCAGCTGGCTTTGCATTTCATGTGTCAGGTGAATTCGCTGAGCTGGAGCTGAGTTTTTGGGCTATCAGGAACTGACTGACATGGATAAGGGCATTGCTCAGGATGATATTACCGTCCTGCTTGATCATTACGGACGGCGCCCGGCTTCGGGCCCTTTGACCGATGCTGCCGCGCCGCCGCGCATCGAACAGCTGGAAGATCGGATGATTTATGCGGCGCGCCAGCCACGGTCCCGAAGGTTCGTGACCAGTCTTAATCCCCTGGTGGCGGCTGCGTCAGGGTTATTGGCCCAGATGATGTCGCTCAAGCAGGGCCGAGACCGCGCAGACCTGAATGACCTCAAGCAGGAACTGACCTTGGAGTTGAAGCAGTTCGAAGCCTTGGCATCGCAGGCCAACATCGAGCAAAGCGAGTTGGTCGCTGCTCGCTATGTGCTGTGCACAGTGCTTGATGAAGCCGTCGTCGTCACGTCATGGGGATATGGGAGCGGTTGGTCGCAAATCAGCCTGCTCAGCACGTTTCACAATGAAACGTTCGGTGGCGAGAAAGTTTTCCAATTGCTTGATCGCCTGTCGAAAGATCCGGTGAAGCATTTGCACCTGATGGAGCTGCTGTATCTGTGCCTGTCGTTGGGCTTTGAGGGCAAG
The DNA here is from genome assembly GCF_025917275.1 of Pseudomonas agronomica. Taxonomy (GTDB): domain Bacteria; phylum Pseudomonadota; class Gammaproteobacteria; order Pseudomonadales; family Pseudomonadaceae; genus Aquipseudomonas; species Aquipseudomonas agronomica. The sequence continues at coordinate 6,320 of NZ_JAOSHO010000095.1, forward strand.
TATCGGGTCCAGGCACGCGGGGGGCTCGAGCTCGTTGGCATCCGCGATGCGCTGTACCGCTCGATCCGTCAGGTACGAGGCGATGCACCGCGCCAACTGTCACCCCATTGGGAAGGGCTGGTTGCCCCGCCTCGCCGTCCGGTGCGTGTTGTTCCTGCCTGGACCGTGGCGTTTTTCACCCTGGCTTGTCTGGGTGTGATGTACGCGGGCTTCGCCTGGGTGTTGGACGCGCAGCGCGAAAGCATCCTGCAACCCTATCAATTACTAGAGCCGGCGGTGGTTCAACCGCAGCCGTAAGCAGGGACGTGTCATGAAATCGCTTTTCAGAAAAGTGGGGGCCTGTCTGCGTCAGACTTGGGTCTGGACGTTGTTATGTACGCTTTGCATAGGGGGGCTGGTTTGGTTTTTCGGGCCGCTGCTGGCGATCGACGACTACAAGTTCTGGGCATCCCCCACGGCACGCTTGTTGACCATCAGCCTGTTGTTCCTGGCGTGGGGCCTGGGTATGGTTTTCTCCAGCGAGCAGTCCGGGAGAATAAAGAAATCCTGCCAACCCGATGCTGACCCGTCCCACACGCTTGGCCAGGCCAGGGTAGACGATGAACAGCGAGAAATTCGCTCGCGCTTCAAGAGGGCGTTGGGAACATCCTCAAGCGTCAATTCCGGTGGCGGCAAACGCAGCCTCAAGGACTTGCCCTGGTATTTGCTGATTGGCCCGACCGCCAGTGGCAAGACCAGCCTGCTGGAGCGTTCGGGGCTCGAATTTGCGTTCGATGGCGCTGAACGAAAGCCTCCGCTCGGCTTGACCAGTACCGGTGATTGCGACTGGTACTGTGCCGACCAGGCGGTGTTGATGGACACCGCCGGTCGCTATCTGACCCAGACGGATAAGGCCGTCGACGGTAGCGCCTGGGGGGGCTTGCTCGACCTTCTACGTCGAGGTCGCCGCGGTCGTCCCCTCAATGGCGTGCTGGTGGTCGTACCGGCTGAAGTTCTGTTGCGAGGCTGTGAAGAGGACGTCATCGACCTGGCAGGCCAGATTCGTAGCCGCGTGCAGGAAATTCAACGAAAACTGCGCGCCAACGTGCCGATTTACCTGGTGCTGAGCAAGGCGGACAACATCCCTGGCTTCAATGAGTTCTTCGATTCGCTGACGCGCGAGGAGGCCGATCAGGTGTTGGGGGCGAGCTTCAGTGGGGCTCCGCGCGGCTGCGACTTGGCTGTTCTACGCGGCGAATTCGAGGCGCTGTTGCAAAGACTCAACAGCCAATTGCTCCTGCGTCTTCATCAGGAGCGCGACAGTGAATGCCGTGGCTTTATCCTGGATTTTCCACAACAACTGGCGCAGCTCGGGCCTCACCTTTGCCTGCTGGTTGAGCTGGCTTTCAGGGGTGAGGCGTGGCCGCTGCGGGGGTTCTATCTGACCAGCGCTGCCGCGTCATCTCGCCTGGCAGGCGGCCAGACATCGCAGCCACATGAAAGGGGCAACGGACGATTCATTCATCACCTGTTCGCCCGAGTCATTTTCCCGGAGGCCGATTTGGCGGGCCCCGATCAGCGCGAACGACGCCGTACTGATTGGAGGCGGCACGCTATCTACCTCGGCGTGCTTACCACCGTCGGGTTGTTCGGATGGTTGTGGGTACAAGGTTACAGGGCTAATCACGAGCGCCTGGAACACCTGCGAACGTTGGCGCAACGTTGGGACGAGAATCGTTCGGTGCTGGTGGCAAACGATGATCCCGTCAGGATGCTCGAATCGCTTGATATCCGTTTCAAGGCAACAGAGGTTTTTCCACTCGCCAAGGCTGTGCCGCTGTACGAGCGCATCGGTCTATACCAGGGGGAGGTGGCCAGTCCCGCAGTGCTCGGTGCTTACGAGCACGAATTAAAGACGCAGCTCCTGCCTCAGGTTGCGCAGATGCTGGAAGAGCACATCCAGGGCCGCTTGAGCGAGCGTGAAAATCTGCTCAACAGCCTGCGCGCATACTTGATGCTGGCCCAGCCCGAACGTCGAGACCGCCCATGGCTCATGGACTGGATCGCTCGCGATTGGTCGCTGCGCTACCCCGGTAACGAGGCGGTGCAAAACGGTTTGAGGGACCATTTCGAGCGTTTGTTGGAACAGCCTTTCGTTTTGGAAATCAACCAACCGCTGGTGGCCCAGGCACGGGAAGCGTTGCGCAGTGAGTCCTTGGCGACAGTCGTCTATCGGATGCTGCGGGAGCAGGCGAACCACTTGCCGAAATACAGCCTCGACCAACACCTTGGCCCCCAAGGGACGTTGCTGGTCGGCACCGACCATGTCATCCCAGGTTTCTACACCCGCCAAGGTTACGGGCAATATTTTTCAACTCAAGGCACCAAGCTGATCGATGGGTTGCTACGGGACAATTGGGTCCTGGGCGAAGGCGCAAGCCTCAACGGCAAAGACCTGCGTCAACTCCTGATCGAGCTCGAACAGTTGTATTTTCGTGATTATGCCGACCGTTGGAGCGAAGCGATCGGACGGGTCAGCCTGCAAACGACACACAACGCAGATGAGATGGTCGGCCAACTGGCGGGGCTGACATCAGCCCATTCGCCTGTTTTGCAATTGTTGGTGCAGGTACGTGAACACACACGCATCCAAGGCCTTGTCGAGCCGATGGACAAGTCGGTGCGAACGCCCGGAAACAGCGACAACACCGTTACGCAACTTGTCTCTGCGACCGTACAAGCCGCCGATTCGTTGGCAACCTCACTGCCGGATACCGGGCAAAAATCCCTTCGACGGCGTTTCGAACCGTTGCACCGCCTGCTTGAGCCTGACAACAGCCCCTCTGTGGATCTGACCTTGGCCTTGCAAGCGCTCGAAGATACCCTCGCGCAATTGGCGCCCCTGGCCCGGGCCAGTGATCCGGAGCAAGCCGCATTCGAGTTGGCGAAGCGTCGCATGGGTGGTCAGCGAGACGCGCTGGGTAACCTGCGTAGCGCGTCAACTCGTTTGCCGCGCCCATTCGAAGGGTGGTTCAACGGGTTGGCCGACGATAGTTGGCGCATCGTATTGAGTGGCTCGTACCGTTACCTTAACCAGCGCTACCAAGGCGAACTGTACGGTTTTTACCGCAAGGCAATCAGCAAGCGGTATCCGTTCAGCGCACACAGCGCCAGCGATGTCGCGATCAATGATTTTCGTGAGTTCTTCAAGGATCAGGGCACCGTCGACCGGTTCTTTGACAGCTATATGCGGCCTTTCGTCAGCGGTACTCCTGGAAACTACCGTCTACGTAGCCTCGACGGCCAGAGCTTGCCGATGTCCAGAACCTATCTGGATCAAATGACGGCGGCGCATACGATCCGCCAGGGTTTCTTCGTCGACAATCCAGCCGAGCCACACATTCAGTTCAAGCTTGAGCCCTACACGCTCGACCCGGCCGTGAGTCGGGCCGAATTTCGTTTCGGCGACAAGACGCTGGAGTACCGCCACGGGCCTATACAACCGCTGGTCTTCACTTGGCCAACTGATGCGCAAGGTGGCCGGACCTCCCTGGTATTGGACCGCATGGCCGGTGGGCGGGGAGTCGGTATCGAAAAGAATACCGGGCCGTGGTCGCTGTTTCGCCTGTTCGACTTGATGCAGGCCGAGTACCTGACGGGGCGTGATATGCGTGTGCTCAAGGCCGATCTTGGCGGGCTGCGGGCTAATTTCCTGTTGACGAGCCAGCGCACACCGAACCCGTTCGATATGACGGTGCTCCGCACTTTCAGAATGCCGGCGCAGCTCTGATGCATCATGCCAGCCACTGGCGTAGTGCCGCGCGGACGGACACTGGCAAGGTACGTCAGCGGAACGAGGACGCTTTCCTGGAATGCCCGAAACAGGGGCTATGGGCAGTGGCGGACGGAATGGGCGGTCACTCAGGCGGCGATATTGCCAGCCAATTGATTGTCGCCAATCTGGCCGAGCTGCCCACGTACCGAGACTTCGACGCGCGCTTGAACGCCGTGCGCCAATGCCTGCGCTGGACCAATCGGCGTTTGAGCCAGGAGCTGACCGTCACCGCGGCCAATCCGCTCGGCATCATGGGCAGCACGGTGGCGGCGTTATTGCTGGAGGGTCGCCGTGCGGCGTGCGTCTGGGCGGGCGACAGCCGCTGTTATCTCTGGCGTCGTCAGCGGCTATACCAATTGTCGCGGGACCACTCGCTGCGCCAACAATGGGTCGTTGAGGGCCGTCTCAGTCTCGACCAAGCAAATGCTCATCCTGCCGCCAAGGCGCTGACCCGTGCGATAGGTGCTTCAAAAGAATTGAAGTTGGAAGTACTCCAACTGGACGTCCAGCGTGGCGATAAATTTTTGTTGTGCACCGATGGCCTGTACCAGGACCTCGGCAGCGAAACGCTTGGCGACGCCATGGGCTTGTCGTCCCCGAGCCGGGTGGTGGAATGTCTTTTTGAAGAGGTCCTGAATGGCGCTGCACGGGATAACCTGACGGCCGTGGTGATTTGCGCTTGAGCGGGCTTGAGCCAACGCTGGATATTTTATGTGATGGGGAGCTGCCGAAGATACTTGCAGGTCGCTATTGCCTGGATCGCTTGCTCGGAGCCGGTGGCATGGGCGTCGTCTATCGCGCCCGAGACCTGCTTCATGAACAATTCGGCGATCCGGACCCCTACATTGCGCTGAAGATGCTCGGCGAGGCGTTTGACGAGTCCCCGGACGCCAGCCAGCTGCTTTACAGCGAGTTCGCGTTGACCAGGCGTCTGCTTCATCCGAACGTTCTACGTCCGTACACCTTTGAGGTGGATGCCGTTCATCGGCGAACTTTCATAACCATGGAGTTACTGCGCGGCTCGACGCTGGACAAGTTACTTTGCGAACGACCCCTCGGTTTGCCTTGGGCTGAACTGAAAACGATAGCCGTGCCGTTGTTGGACGCCATAGCCTACGCCCATGAACGGGGCGTGTTGCACGGCGACATCAAGCCAAGCAATGTCATGTTGGGTGAAGACGGTGTGCGCTTGTTTGATTTCGGCCTGGGCCTGATTGAAAAAGGCCCATTGAAAAGCTTGCCCTCGTTGAATCGCCAACGCCTCAACGCCTGGACCCCGGGCTACGCCGCCCCCGAACTGCTCGAGGGCGGACCGCTCTCCGCGCCCGCCGATCTCTACAGCCTGGCTTGCCTGCTCTACGAACTCGCGTGCGGCAAGCATCCGTACCAACGTTTACCCTCGAACCAGGCCCGCGATACCGGGTTGGAGCGCCGGCTCAAGGCACCGAGAAACCTGCCCCGGCGTTGCTGGGTTGCGTTGCGTGAGGCGTTGGCGTTTGATCCGGCGCGGCGCAGGATCAGTGCCACGCGGTTGCGGGACGTATGGGCGGGTGGTTTTTCCTGGTGGTGAGGGGCTGCAGGAGTTGGCGTTCAGTTGGATATGCGTCGCTCGATGTACCGCTATCGCGAGCAAGCTCGCTCCCACAGGGGGAGCTGCGGTGCTTTGAAGGTTGGTGCGGGGGCTTGCTCGCGATGAGATCTGTTCAATCGTCTGCAGTTTTGAGGGCAGTCAATGCCTCCAAGGCTGCCTTGCGCTCATCGGCCGGCAATCGGCCGAGCTTCTCAACTGCGCTATAAAACGCAACCCAATCCCCGCCCTCCCGCTTGAACAACGCCGCAAACGCCGGCACCCATTGGTCATACAGGCCGAACGGCAATAGCCGGGCGTTGTTCAGTGGCGCATAGACCCAGGCGTCGTAGCGCTTGTCACCCGCCCATTGGCTGTCGCGCATTCGCTCGTAGTCGCTGCGCAGGCGTTCGAATTCAGCGGCCTTGCGCTGGCGCATCTGCTCGGCCGGCAGGGGTTGGGCGTAGAGGGTTTCCAGGCGTTGGCGGGTGTCGAGGATCAGTTGGATGAACTGGTCGCGTTGGCGCAGCGGGTTGCCATTGTCTGGCGCCAGCCCGCGATGGGTGCGCCATTGGCGGGTGCCTTCCTGTTCGACGAAGGTGGCGAAGGATTCGTTGAATGCCGTGTCGTCCTTCACGTAGAACCGCTGGTGCGCCAGTTCATGAAAGATCAGCGTCGTCAGGCGTTCGTCGCCCCAGTGCAGCATCGAACTCAGGATCGGGTCGTTGAACCAGCCCAGCGTCGAGTAGGCCTCTACGCCGCCAATCGACACGTCCATGCCCTGCAATTGCTGCAACGCGGCCTCGCCTCGGGCGGCGTCCTGGCTGTAATAGCCGCGATACGCCACGCAACCGGCGATGGGGAAACAGTGGTTTTGCGGGGCCAGGGAGAATTCCGGGGTGGCGAAGACGTTCCAGACGACGTAGGGGCGGCCGATGTCGGCGTACAGGCGATAACTGTTGTTATCAGGCAGGTGCAGGTGGGCGCTGGCAAACGCGCGGGCCTCAAGTGCCTGGCTCAGGTGTGCGCGCAGTTTTGGATCGCGGGCGGGGTCGGCGATGACGCGGTCGATCGGCTCGCGGGCGTGCAGCAGCCGCAGTTGTCCGCTGGCGAGTTGGCCGTAATAGCCAACGCTTGCACAACCGTTGAGTAACAAAAGCAGGAAGGCTGGAAACAAAATCCGGAAAACACGGTCGAGTAACCGATGGCGTGAACGCTGCCTGATCAATTTGGAATCACCCTGGGAAGTCTGCCCCAAGACTATCTCGCCTGCCCGGAGCTTCGCTATGCGCGTGTTGATGCTGACAAGTGGCCTGTTGCTGCTGACCGGTTGTGCCGGTTTGCCGGATCCGGATCCTTCCCAAGCGTGGATTGACCTGGGAAACCATCAGGACACGGCGTTGCAAGCGCTGGAAGTCGATGACAAGCAATCCATCGATCGACGGTACTTCGAAGTTCAACCGGGTAGCCACGAGCTGACGGTGCGTTATCAATTTGCCGTGGCGCCCGGCAACATTGGCCCGAATGCCGAGCCGCTGTGGCGTGATTGCCGGTTGAATGTGAAGTTCAAGGATTTCAACGCGGGCCAGCGCTACCAGTTACAGGCCGGCAGCATCGGTTTCCGTCCGTGGGCCAAGCTTTACGACCAGCAGCGCAAAGTTGTGGGCCAGGGCACGCCGGCGGGCTGCCAGCAAAGCTGATCGGCGCTATGCTCGGCACCTGACTCCAGGATATTCGCCATGCGCCTACCCACGCTGTTTTTGGCTCTTGTGACGTTGAGCGGATGCGCAACGAGCCCGCTGCCCCCGATTGACCCGAACATGGCTTGGGTCGATTTCGCCACCCCAATGCCGGGCGGCAGGTTGCTGATGGCTGAACGGCTGGATGGCAAGCGCTTGCAGGATGGACGTTTCTTCCAGGTCTCACCGGGTCCCCACGAATTGGAGGTGCGCTTCGACTTCGAGGTGCCCGGCGGGGGAGGAGGGTTGGGGATGATGAGCGAACCGAAAGAGCGGCTCTGCTACTTGATCATCCGCTACGAACACTTCGAGGCCGGCCAGCGTTATCGCCTGGAAGCTCGCAACCTGGCGTATTCCCCAAGCGCCCGGCTCTATAACGCCAAGCGTGAAATCGTGGCCGAGGATCGACAGGCCAATTGCCTGATGTAAAAGCGCTGCCTAGCGGTCGTTCTTCTGGTAGATGATTTTCTTGGTGCCATTCTCGCAAGTGCCCACCACCATGTTCTGGTCATGGACTTCGTCGTTGGTGACGATTTCCAGCGTGTAGGACGCGACGCCCTGGGCCTGGATCTTGGCTTCGATCTCGGCCTTGAGTTCTTCGCAGGGCTTGGGGGCCGCGAGGGCCGATGTAGCCAATACGCAACCGATGACGGCCAGGGCAAATCGTTTCATGCTCGAATTCCTCGATACAGCGCGCACTGCCTGTGCGCTGAAACTGCAGACTTGCATTCGATCACAATTGCCTTCGGGTAAATAGCTCACGCATCAAA
>NZ_JAOSHO010000950.1 GCF_025917275.1 Pseudomonas agronomica
TCCCTCGCCACAAAAGCCTTTGTGATCAGAGTTTCGTGCTGAACCACGACATCAACAGCGCCACGCCCAGGCAAGCAAAACCGAAGCGGTAGAAAAACCGGTTCATGCGTTGCGTCGCCAGGTCCAGCAGCGCTTCGAATCGTTCGTTGCTTTCGCCGCTACGCGTTTCGAGACACGCCCGCGCCCGCTGTTCGCGGCGGCGCGTCGCGTGCAATACCCAGCCACCCGGACAGGCAAACAGCAGCGCGAGCAGGTTGATGAGTTTGGCGGGGTGGGCAGCGAACAACGAAAACAGTTGCAACGACATCACGAACCTCAAGCGAAAAACGGACGCCTTGCGCCCAAGACCTACAAATCAGGGCGCGGATTCTACCGAAAGCCCGTCACACTGGGCGGCTTTTTCCGACCGGTAACGATGTCGCTCAATACTGAATGCGTTTGTGGCGGATTAATTTCATCCGTCACGGTTTCGTCATAAGGATAGGCCACCCTGTCGCCCTCCAAACCTGCACGGAACCCGTCATGCTGCACGCCGAAAACCAGGATCGCCTGTACCTCATCAGCCCGAGCGACGAACAACAGAACCTCGTCGACAGCCTGTCCTTCAATGTGCAAGACCGACACTGGCTGGTGTACTGCGCCCTCGGCGGCCATCCACATGCTGATCTTCCGGAGACAGACCTGCTGACCGGGATCAGCGTGCTGGAGTTCTACTCCCAGGCAGCCTGAATATCTCGCCCATAAAAAAACCCTGTGGGAGCGAGCTTGCTCGC
>NZ_JAOSHO010000951.1 GCF_025917275.1 Pseudomonas agronomica
GTTGCCGCCACTGCCACCGGCGCGCCTTGGCGATGCCGTGCGCTGTGCGGCAGACAACCTCCTGCTGGGTAGCGACGACACCGTGCACCTGGTGCATGGGCCTCGTGATGCGAGCGGCCAGGTTCAACTGGCTTGGTTCGAGCGCGCGGGGCTGTCGGGTCTTTCGCAACTGTTGCAGGGGCTCAGGTTGCAACCGCGCGGCGTGTACGCGGCGCCTTGTTTTCTGCCGCTGGCTGAGCCGGGCACGTGCACGGCGGCAAGCGTGGAAGGTTATTTGCTGGTCCGTGAGGATCGCCAGCGCGCATGGGTGCATCCCATGATGCAAGAAGGCGCCGAACAGTTGCGTGAAAGGACGGTGCGTTGGGTCGGCGAGGGGCCTGAATCCGTCGATTCATGGCCGGACGAGCAGCGCTGGCTCGGTCCGGTTCCCGCCTGGAACCTACTGAACGGGATCGAACAAAACGTCCGGGGCAATCAGCGCTGGGGCCGCGCGGTCGGCTGTTGCGCGGTGGCGGCGTTGATCTGGACCCTGGGCCTCAACCTGTACGCGATGCGGTTGGCCGGCGAGGGCCAGGCAATCAAGGGACAGATGACCAGCCGGGTCCAGCAGGCTTTTCCTGAACTGCCGGTGATTCTCAATCCCTTGCAGCAGGCTCGCCAGCAACGCGATGCCCGGCGCAATGGCGCGCTGGCCGAGGGGCCGGTCAGCTTCGCTGCCCTGGTGCAGCAGGCGGCTGGGCAGTTGCCGTTCATGGCGGGCGCGG
>NZ_JAOSHO010000952.1 GCF_025917275.1 Pseudomonas agronomica
AGCGTTGGATCGGCTTGCTAGAAAGTCGAGCGTAAAGTTTTCATAGCGAGCTTGCTCGCGATGGGATCCTGAATCTGGAGAGCAATGTGATCCGTGTACTGGTAGCCGAAGACCACACCATCGTCCGCGAAGGCATCAAGCAGTTGATCGGCCTGGCCAAGGATCTGGTGGTGGTAGGGGAGGCGAGCAATGGCGAACAGTTGCTCGAGACCCTGCGCCACGTGCCCTGCGAAGTGGTGCTGCTGGATATTTCCATGCCTGGCGTCAATGGCCTGGAGGCGATTCCACGGATCCGGGCGCTGAGCAATCCACCGGCGATCCTGGTGCTGTCGATGCATGACGAGGCGCAAATGGCCGCGCGCGCACTAAAGGTCGGTGCCGCCGGCTACGCCACCAAGGACAGCGACCCGGCCTTGCTGCTCATGGCGATTCGCAAGGTTGCGGCGGGCGGACGCTACATTGATCCGGACCTGGCCGACCGCATGGTTTTCGAAGTCGGCCTGACCGACACCCGACCGCTGCATTCCCTATTGTCGGAGCGCGAATTCTCGGTCTTCGAACGCCTCGCCCAGGGCGCCAACGTCAACGACATCGCCCAGCAGTTGGCCTTGAGCAGCAAGACCATCAGCACCCACAAGGCGCGGCTGATGCAAAAGCTCAACATCACCTCGCTGGCCGAGTTGGTGAAATACGCGATGGAGCACAAGTTGCTCTAATCCTTCACACGTTCACCTGTGGGAGTGAGCTTGCTCGCGAT
>NZ_JAOSHO010000953.1 GCF_025917275.1 Pseudomonas agronomica
TGCTCGCGAAAGCGGTCTTCAGTTCACCACAGGTTTTTCAGACTGAAGCTTGAACCTCAAGCCGATCCATCGCCCGTTCCACCAGCAGATGCACCCCATCCGCCATGCGGCTGATCGCCAGAATCACGCTGCGGCGCGAGCCGTCGACGTCATCTGCCAGGTTGGCGGCGATGGCGCTGATGGATAGTAAGTCTTCGGAGGCATTGGCCAGGAGGGTTTCGGTGTCGATGTCCGGGGCGACCATGAAGAGTTGGGGCCCTTGGGATTTGTTCGAGGATTGATCGGCGGGTTTGGGGTTGAGGTAGTAGTCGAGGACGCGTTCGGCGGCTTCGTCGAGTTTTTTGGATTTTGAGGATTTGTCAGAGGCGTTGCCAGGGCTTCCTGGCGGATTTGGAGTTGCTTTGAACATTTGAGATTTCCTAAACAGTTAAGTGGAAACCGTCACCGTTCGCTTGCACGCGAATGAGGGTGGCGGCCGTACGCAGGTGTGCAAGACCGGGCCTGTTTAGGACACCCGGCAGATCCAAGGATCTCCCGCGTGCAGCCGCCATAAAGCCAGTGGACAGAAAAAAGCCCATGAGCAATGTAGCGTCGCATCCTAAACAGTTTCTTCGGACTTGCACGTCCGTGTCACCGTTTTTTCGGTGACAAACCCAGACTAGCTACGAGACGGACGCCGAACAAGTTCATCAACTTCGCCAGAACTTGAAGGAAATCTCCTAGGACCTTGCTTTTAGGGGGTGAATATCCGTT
>NZ_JAOSHO010000954.1 GCF_025917275.1 Pseudomonas agronomica
CTCGGCAGCTCCTACAGGGCCGTGCAGGTCATGCAGTTCATGCACGGGCCGTGCAGGTCGTGCAGGATCAGTAGCCGACAGTAAACCGCGTCCGCGAAAACTGCGGTGTTTCGACTTCATCGATCAACGCAATGGCGTAGTCGGCGAAGCTGATCCAACTGCGCCCGGCCTGATCGAACAACAAGTGGTCCTTGCCGACCCGAAACTGGCCGGTGCGCTCGGTTTCGACGAACTCCGCCGAAGGCGAAAGGAAGGTCCAGTCGAGGTCCTGTTCGTTGCGCAGTACATCCAGGAACAAGGCACCGGCCGTGGCTTCGGCCAGGTATTCCTCAGGGAAGCCATCGCTGTCGATCACACGGCTGTTATCCGGCAGCAACAACGAACCGGCGCCGCCGACCACCAGCAGGCGCTTGACCCCAGCGGCCTTCACAGGGGCGATGATCTTGTCGGCCGGCACGGTGGCAAAGTGCGCGGCGCTGATGACCACGTCATGGTCGGCGACAGCGGCGGTCAATGCCTCGCTGTCCAGTACATCCAGTTGCTTGCTGACCACGCCGACCCGCTCGCCGATCTTCGCGGTGTTGCGGGCAATGGCCGTCACGCTGTGACCACGGCGCAGGGCCTCTTCCAACAGTTGGCTGCCAGCGCGGCCGGTGGCGCCGATGATTGCGATTTTGCTCATGGTGTTCTCCAGTGAATTAGCGATGTCAGAAATACAGGTTCTTGTGGCGAGGGAGCTTGCTCCCG
>NZ_JAOSHO010000955.1 GCF_025917275.1 Pseudomonas agronomica
TTTCACTCCCGACTCAATCGGCAATGGAAAGATCGCAGCCTCGCTTCGCTCGACAGCTCCTACATGTTTTACCCAAGGCCCGGTACAATCCGGGCCTTGTTGTTTTCATGACTTAACGCAGGATCACTATGCCGGCTTCATTCGTTCATCTACGCCTGCACACTGAGTATTCCCTGGTCGATGGCCTGGTGCGGATCAAGCCCCTGGTCAAGACCCTGGTCGGCATGAACATGCCCGCCGTGGCCGTTACCGACCAGAACAACATGTGTTCGTTGGTCAAGTTCTATAAGAACGCCATGGGTGCCGGCATCAAGCCAATCTGCGGCGCCGACCTGTGGCTGGCGAACAAGGACCCTGACGCGCCGCTGAGCCGGATCAGCCTGCTGGTGATGAACGCCATGGGCTACCGCAATCTCACCGAGCTGATTTCCCGCGGCTTTATCGACGGCCAGCGCAATGGCTCGATCATCATCGAGCGCGAATGGGTGGCCGAGGCCAGCGAAGGGCTGATCATGCTGTCGGCGGCCAAGGAGGGTGAAATAGGCCAGGCCCTGCTCAGCGGCAATGTCGAAGAAGCCGAACAACTCGCCCGCGACTGGATGGCGGTGTTTCCTGATCGCTTCTACATCGAAGTGCAGCGCACCAATCGTCCCAATGACGAAGAACACCTGCACGCCGCCGTAGCCCTGGCCGACAAGCTCGGTGCGCCGCTGGTGGCAACCAACGACGTGCGGTTCATCAAGC
>NZ_JAOSHO010000956.1 GCF_025917275.1 Pseudomonas agronomica
CAGCGTGAATACCATCCGCAGAGTCCCTTGTTGGACCCCCCCCCCCGTCGCGAGTCTGGCTACCCTCGGTGGCGACGCGGTAAATGGCAATGGGCGGATGGGCTTTAACGTATGCCCGTTTTTCATCGATGAACGACGACGGTTGTTGCTCCTTGAAATAGCAGTCGTCCATGTGACTTAGATATTCAGCGAATACTTCGTTGGTATAGGCGAGTTGCAGGGATGCGTGCATTTTTCAAGGCTCCTACTCACGGGAAGTTGTCCGCTTGGCCTCTGCCAAACCGAACGAATTTCAGAGCCATGAATAAGACGTTGCATCACGGGCAAGCCGCAATCCCGAGGGGTGTGGATTTGGAATGATTAGGAAACGTCCTAGGCAAAAAACCGATTCTTCCTACGCTTCGGAGGGCTCCATCGCGGGGTTTGCTAGGACAGCGACGGGATGGCGGCGTGAGGGTTACTGATATACCGCCTCCGTCGGATCGCCGCCCGGAGCAGGCTCGCTCCCACAGGGATTTTTTAGCGCCTGCCAGATCGGGTCAGTTGCCTTTCGGATACCAGACCAACCGCTCCGCCGCGGGGTTGCGCTCTTGCACTTCGAAGCCCAGCGCCAGGTAGTGTCGGCGGGCGTGGGGGTTGCTGGCCCAGACCACCGTCGCCACCGGGCAGCGGATCTGTTGTGCGGCTTTCTGTACTCCTTGCAACACCGCCCGGCCATAGCCTTGCCCACGGGCCTGGGGGAC
>NZ_JAOSHO010000957.1 GCF_025917275.1 Pseudomonas agronomica
CCGACGGCATCGTCGCCGACGCGGCGGCGGGCGCCGACTACATCAAGATCCGCACCGACGCGATGTTCAACGAGCGCGACGTCCGGGCGCTGGAAGTCCATGAAGGGCTGGTGCATGTCGGCACCACCCTCAACGGCTTGAACCAGCCAATCTGCACCTTCCTGTCCAAGGGCCCGCCCTCGTCGACGGTGACCCAGGAAGGCCTGGCGATCCTCATGGAAATCATCACCTTCGCCTCCTACCCGAGTCGCCTGCGCAAGCTCACCAACCGTACCCGGGCCATTCATATGGTGGAGGAGGGGGCCGATTTCCTGCAGGTGTTCGAGTTCTTCCGCGAGCAAGGTTTTGAAATGGCCGAAAGCTACGGCAACGCCAGCCGGGTGTTCCGTGGCTCGGTGCCGACCGGTCTGCCATTCACCAAAGACTTGTCCTACCTCAAGGGCTTCATCATGGTTTACAACTACATTCAGCTCGCCGTGCGCAAAGGCAAGCTGGAGCAGGTGCCGCTGCTGTTCTGCGGCAAGACCACCCTGGAGGACATGCGTACGTTGCGCCAGTTGGTGGATGAAGGCCTGGTCGTGCCGCCCAAATACCTGCCCGAGCAATTCCGTGACATGAATGCGCTGTCGGCCTGGATGTGCTTCTCCAACTTCTTGAACCACCTGAGCCTGGATCGGATCGAAGCGGATTATTCCAATATTCTCTAATCGCACCACCAATCCCTGTGGGAGCGAGCTTGCTCG
>NZ_JAOSHO010000958.1 GCF_025917275.1 Pseudomonas agronomica
GCCTCCAAGAGAGTCTGGAAAACCCATTGCTGGATCATTGGCTTGGCTTACGCCGTTGGCGCACGTTGGACGGCGCGGTCTGGGCACTGACCCCAGAACAAAGCGCCGATGCAGTGGCGCTGACCAAGGGCATGCGCCATTTGCAGGGGCTGGCTCGTCGGATGCGCCGGCAGGTGCCGTTGCACCTGTGGCAGGTGTGCGAGGCGACGTGGTCGCAGGAAGGTCGCGAGCGTCAGCCGGTGGGGTGTCTGCTGCCGGCCAAGGTCACGCCGGCGACGCTGGAGGATTGTCTGCAGGAATTGGTCGAGCCTTTGCGTCACCAGGGCATCGTGCAGATGAAGCTCAAGAAGCAGCTGCACCACGATTTTCTGCTGCGCCTGTCGCGGGATTTGCAGGCCGATGGCATTGCCCGTTGGCGCCAGGCGCTGGCGCCGTCGTTGAGTGGGTTCAATCCGGGGGTGAGGCTGCGTGGGCTGTGGTTCAGCCAGCCGCTGCGCGAGACCCGGAGTGCTGAAGATGAGCATTTCTGGTGGCCGGATCCGGTGTGGCAGGGCGTGCAGCGCGACAAGGCGGTCGGCGCGCGGCTGGGCTGGGGCGCGCCGCGGGTCGCTTATGCGTTGTTCCTGGGGTTGGCCGTGGTGTGGGGCGTGGGAATGGCGCTGTCCTTTGTTGGCAATCGGGCGCAGATCGTTCAGGTGCAGGCGGTGTTGGCGGGGCTGGACGCGTCGTCGCGGGCCGATGA
>NZ_JAOSHO010000959.1 GCF_025917275.1 Pseudomonas agronomica
CTGGCCAACACGTTCGGGGCTCGTTGGTTCGATGAGCAGTGGAAACCACAATTCGATAGCCCGGAATGGAAGGCCGCCGCGAGCTTTTATGTCGATACGCTAAAGAAATATGGACCGCCGGGGCTGACCAGCAATGGTTTCAACGAAACCCTGGCGTTGTTCAACAGCGGCAAGTGCGCCATTTGGGTCGATGCAAGCGTCGCCGGCTCGTTCATCACCGACACCAGCCAGAGCAAGGTGGCCGACCGCGTCGGCTTCGCCGCGGCTCCCACGCAAGTGACAGACAAAGGCGCGTCCTGGCTGTATGCATGGTCGCTGGCAATTCCAACCAGCTCCCGCCACAAGGACGCCGCCAAATCCTTCGTCACATGGGCCACTTCCAAGGATTACGTGCAGTTGGTTGCCAAAGAGGATGGCATCAGCAACGTGCCACCCGGCACTCGTACCTCCACGTACAACGACGCCTACCTGAACGCCGCGCCCTTTGCGCGAATCACGCTGCAAATGATGCAGAAAGCCGACCCGGCCCACCCCACCGCCAAGCCAGTGCCTTACGTGGGCATCCAGTACGTGACGATTCCCGAGTTCCAGGCCATTGGTACATCGGTTGGCAAGCTGTTTACCGCAGCGCTTACTGGCCAGATATCCGTGGAGCAAGCCCTGGCGTCGGCGCAATCGAACACCGAACGGGAAATGAAACGGGCCGGATACCCAAAGAAATAATGGCATGGCCATTCCC
>NZ_JAOSHO010000096.1 GCF_025917275.1 Pseudomonas agronomica
GCGGGAGCAAGCTCCCTCGCCACGAAAGCTCTTCTTCCCACCGGGACTACACCGCAGCCTTGCGAATCGTCGCCAGCAAACCCGCGGCGCCAATGAACAAACCGGCAAAGGTCCGGTTCATCCGCCGTTGCTGTTCTGGGGTACGCAACAGGCGCAGTACCTTGGACGCCAGCCCGGTGTACCCGGCCATGACAATCAGATCGACGCCAATCATCGTCACGCCCAGGATCAGGTATTGCTTGATCAACGGCGCGTGGGGATCGATGAATTGCGGCAGCACGGCGAGCATGAACACCAGGGCCTTGGGGTTGCTGATGTTCACCAGGAAACCGCGGAACACCAGCGCCAGCGGCTTGCCGATGGGCCGAATGGTCGCATCGTCGCTGAGGTCACCGGGGATCGCCCGCCATTGCTTGACGGCCAGGTAGACCAGATAGGCCACGCCGAACCATTTGATGGCGTAAAACGCGGTGGCCGAGGCGGTAAGGATCGCGCCGACGCCCGCTGCGACGATCGCAATTTGCAGCGCGAGGCCCAATTGCAGACCCAAGGCATTCCAGTAGCCACGCCAGAAGCCGTACCGCAGGCCACTGGACATCGAGGCAATGGCACCGGCGCCCGGTGAAAGACTGATAACCCAACAAGCGGCGAAGAACGCCAGCCACGTTTCTAGCAACATTGCACACCTCAGCCCGGATCCGTCGAAACGAATAAGCTAATGCGCCGCCGTGGGGATAACCACCGATTTCTTCATGCGCCAGGCAAATAAGGCTATTCGACGAACCCGCCAACCGGAAATGCTTCGCTGCCGCGCCAGCGGCGGACCGAACGCTGGAAGAACAGCGTATTGGGCACTTGCACCATGGAGCTTGCGGTCCCGAGCTCCTCGGGTTCGATCAACGTCGTGTAGAGCAGATTGATCGCCACCACCCGGCCCTTGATGCCTGGCTTGTCGGTGGCTTCCACCAGCTCGACCACGTCACCGAGGCGGAACGGCCCGACGGTGTAGATCAGGATGGCGCACAGCAGGTTCGACAACACGCTCCAGATGGCGAAGAACGCCACCGCCGCCACGGCAACAAACCCCGACAGCGCGGTCCACAGTACCGTAGCCGAAACGCCCAGGCGCTCCAGTGCGACCAGCACGGCGCTGCCCATGATCAACCAGCGCAGCACACCACGCAGGATAATGACCAGCTGGGGCGGCAGCGGGTAGCGCTCACCCAGGCCAGTGAGCGCACGCGCCACGAAACGCTGGGCCACGTAACCTACCAGCAAGATCAGCAGGACTTGCACGCCGAGCCAGATCGGCTCGATCCACATGACGGGTATGGGCAGGGACAACGCTTCCATCAGGACAGCGCCTCCAGCTCCGCTTGCAAGTTTTCCAGCAACTCCAGGGCCTGCATCCACGCCTCCTCAAGCTCCGCTTCCCGAACCTTCAGCTTGGCCTGCTCGGCCAGCAAGTCACGCAGCTCATCTTTGCGCGCTGCCTCGTAGAGACCACTGTCACCCAGGCTGGTTTCGATTTTCTGCAGTTTTTCATGGAGCTTGCCCAGCTCGGCCTCGAGCTTGTCTGCCTCGCGCTTGTGTGGCGCCAGTTGCTGACGCAACGCCGCCGCGGCCTGGCGCTGGGCTTTCTTGTCGGTCTTGTCCGGATTGACCGGCGTGGTGCTGACCGGTGCGTTGCGCTGACGATAATCCACCAGCCAGCGCGCATAGTCTTCAAGGTCGCCGTCGAACTCTTCGACTTTACCGTCCGCGACCAGGAAGAAGTTGTCCGTGGTGCTCTTGAGCAGGTGCCGGTCGTGGGACACGACCAGTACCGCACCGCTGAATTCCTGCAAGGCCATGGTCAGGGCCAGGCGCATTTCCAGGTCCAGGTGGTTGGTTGGCTCGTCGAGCAGCAGCAGGTTCGGCCGGCCCCAGGCGATCAACGCCAGCGCCAGGCGGGCCTTTTCACCACCGGAGAAATTCAGCACCGGTTCGTCGATCCGCGCCCCGCGGAAATCGAAACCGCCGAGAAAATCCTTCAACGTCTGCTCGCGCTCGGTCGGGGCCAAGCGTTGCAGGTGCAGCAATGGGCTGGCCTTGGAATCGAGGGAATCGAGTTGATGCTGGGCGAAATAACCGACCACGGTATTTTCACCGCGTGTCAGGCGCCCGGCCAAGGGCTCAAGCTCGCCGGACAGGTTCTTGATCAAGGTCGATTTACCGGCACCGTTAGGCCCCAGCAGACCGATCCGCGCGCCGGGCGTCAGTTGCAACTTGACCTTCTCCAGCACGGTTTTGTCGCCATAGCCCAGTCGTGCATCGGACAGGTCGATCAATGGACTGGAAATCTTCGACGACTCGCGGAAGACAAAATCGAATGGCGAATCGACATGGGCCGCCGACAGCTCTTCCATCCGCTCCAGCGCCTTGATCCGGCTCTGCGCCTGGCGAGCCTTGGTGGCCTGGGCCTTGAAGCGAGCGATATAGCTTTCCATGTGCGCGCGCTGCGCCTGCTGCTTCTCGTAGGCTTGTTGCTGCTGCGCCAGGCGCTCGGCCCGAGCCCGCTCGAACGCGCTGTAGCCGCCGCGATACAAGGTGAGCTTGCGCTGGTCGACATGGGCGACGTGATCGACCACAGCGTCGAGGAAATCCCGGTCGTGGGAGATCAGCAGCAGCGTGCCGGGATAGCCCTTGAGCCAGTCTTCAAGCCAGATGATGGCGTCGAGGTCCAAGTGGTTGGTCGGTTCGTCGAGCAACAGCAAGTCCGAAGGGCACATCAGGGCTTGCGCCAGGTTCAGGCGCATCCGCCAGCCGCCGGAGAAATCCCCGACCTGACGGTCCATCTGTTCGTTGGTGAAGCCCAGGCCGGCCAGCAATTTACGAGCGCGGGCGTCAGCGGTGTAGCCGTCGGCGCTGTCGAGCTCGGCGTGCAGGCGGGCTTGGGCGGCGCCGTCATGGGCGGCTTCGGCGGCGGCGAGATCATGCTGGACCTGACGCAGGCGCACGTCACCGTCGAGCACGTAATCCACTGCCAGGCGTTCGAGCGTATCGACCTCCTGGCGCATGTGGGCGATGCGCCAATCGGCCGGCAGGAAGCAATCGCCGGAGTCCGGGTGCAGCTCGCCACGCAACAAGGCGAACAGGCTCGATTTGCCGGCGCCGTTGGCACCGATGAGGCCGGCTTTGTGGCCGGCGTGCAGGGTCAGCTCGGCGTCTTCTAGCAGACGTTGCGGGCCACGCTGTAAAGTCAGGTTCTGAAGTCGAATCATAATGGCGGCGGAGTCTACCAGCTTCGCTCGCAACTGGCGCGAGTAGCACGATGTCCTCTGATCTGTGGAGCTTTTCCCTCGACCTCTACGTCAAGCCTGGCGTGGAGCCCGCGTGCCTGGCGCTACAGACAGCCGGCGTAAATGTATGCCTGGTGCTCTGCGGGCTATGGCTGGAACAGCGTGGCGTGACGTTCGATGAACAGCGACTGGAACAACTTCGGAACCTGGCGGAACCGTGGAGTGAACACGTCGTACAGCCATTGCGTGCGCTGCGCATTCAATGGAAAGAGGCTGCCCTGGGGGATGCAAGGCTCAATGGCCTGCGCGAGCAGATCAAGCGTCTGGAGTTGGAAGCCGAGCGGCAACTACTCGAGCAATTGGAGACGGTGACCAAGGGTTGGCCGAAGGAACGCCATGCAGGCGCGGGTCAATGGTTGCAAAGCGTGGCGGGAAACGCCGGCCGCCTTCACCACGACGCGCTGCATCAGCTGCGCGTCGCGGTGTCCGACACTTAGGAAGCGCGGGGTGGAGTGCTGTTCGATGCCGCAGTAACGCTCGGATTCACAGCCGGTGCCGGCGTGCTGGCCGTTGGCGCGGGAGTCGCCGTAGGAGCAGGCGCTGGCGCGGCAGGCTTGGCAACCGGAGCAGTCGCTGGTTTTGCAGCGGCAGGCTTTTTCACGGCAGGCTTGGTCGCTGCTGGTTTTGTGGCGGGTTTGGCAGCGGCCGGCTTGGCCGTTACTGGTTTGGCCGCCGCAGGTTTCGCCGCTGCTGGTTTGGCTGCCGCTGGTTTCGCAGCAGGTTTCGCCGCAACCTTGGCAGGCGCTTTGGCTGCAGCTGGCTTGGCTGCCGATTTCGCTGCAGGCTTGGTCGCTGGTTTGGCCGCAGCGGTTTTTGCCGCAGTTGGCTTGGCTGCTGCGGGCTTCGCAGCCGCCGGTTTGGCAACTGCTTTAGTGGCAGGTTTGGCAGCGGCGCTCTTCGTCGCGACGGGCTTGGCAGCAGCGGTTTTGGCGGCAGGCTTGGCGGCGACTTTTGCAGCGGGTTTGGCGACAGCAGGTTTCGCAGCCGTGGTTTTCGCAGCAGGCTTGGCAGCCGCCTTGACGGCCGGCTTGCTCGCCGCTGGTTTTACTGCGCTGGCAGCAACCGGTTTTTTAACAGCAGGTTTGGCAGCTGGCTTGCTGGCAGCTTTTGCCCCAGCCTTGGCGGCTGGCTTGACGGGCGCCTTGGCTGGCGTTTTTGCAGCGACAGGTTTAGCCACGGGTTTCTTGGCCGATACAGCGGCAGGCTTCGCAGCACGAAGGCTCAGTGCCTTGCCTACGGCTTCCTGGACGCGACCGACACCCTGGGCCAGTTTCAGGCTTTCCTGTGCGTCACGCTTGAGCTGCAGGATGTAGGCGCGGGTTTCGGACTGACGATCCTTCAGGGAGTCGAGCAGGTCTTCAAGTTCTTTCACGGCGTCTTTTGCCTTGGCTTGTGCCTTGGCCTTGCCAGCGGTTGCCGCGTCTTGCAGTTTGGTGCGCGACTTGTGCAGTTTTTCCTGCGCCTTGCCGCGTTGTTTTTCCAGCTTGGCGAGCAATTTTTCAGCATCAGCCAGGGCTTGGGAGCAGGCATTTTCCAGATGCTCGAGCAAGCTGCCCGACAGTTGTTGGAGCAAGTGCAACGGAGTGTTTACAGGCTTCTTGGTGGCCGACATGGTTTACCTCCTGACTGACGTGAGTGCGGCTCATACTAGACCTCTGCTGCAACCGCCGCTAGGGCATGTTGACACTACACATGGCGTTGCGTTGCAAGTCGCAAAAAATCTTCTGCCGCATTGCCACGGCCATGCGCTTGCACAGATATCGACACTGGCATAATCCCTCGAATCGAGGCCGGAGTAAGCACACATGTCGCGTCACCTTTTTCTACTCTTTTGCTTGGTCTTCCCTATGGCGCAGGCCGCGGAAAAAACCAACGCAAACGATGCCCACGACCTGGCCTACAGCCTCGGCGCGAGCCTTGGCGAACGCTTGCGCCAAGACGTGCCCGACTTGCAGATACAAGCTTTGGTCGAGGGCTTGCAACAGGCCTATCTCGGTAAGCCGCTGGCCTTGAAGGATGAACGCATCGAACAAGTCCTGGCCGAACACCAGGCGCAACTGACCGCGCAATCGGCATCACCCGAGGCCCAAGTGGCACTGAAGACCGAGCAGAAATTTCTCAACGATGAGAAAAGCCGGCCGGGCGTCCAGCAACTGCCGGACGGGATCCTGCTGACCGAACTCAAGCCCGGCAGCGGCAGCAAGGCCGGCCCTCACGGCAAGGTCCAAGTGCTGTATGTCGGGCGGCTGCCGGACGGCACGGTATTCGATTCCAACCATCAGGCGCAGTGGTTCAACCTGGATAGCGTGATCGATGGCTGGCGCAGTGCACTGCCGCAGATGCCGGTGGGGGCGAAATGGCGGTTGGTGATTCCGTCGGCGCTGGCCTACGGGGCCGAAGGTGCAGGGGACGTGATTCCGCCTTTCACGCCATTGGTATTTGAAATCGAATTACTCGGCGCGACGACCTGAGGCAAAAAAAAACGGTGCGCAATGCGCACCGTTTTTTATTTACCGCGAAGTCCTCAAGCCTGGACCGCAGCCTCTTCCTTATGGGCGTTGTGCAACACTTCGATCAGGCAGTCTTCCAGTTCGAAACGTTCATGGAGCAAGCCACCCAGCTCCTTGAATTTTTCCGCCACGCATTTGCCTTCGTCGCACAGATCATTGAAGGCCAGCAATTTTTCGGTGATGACGTCGATGCGCGGATAAATCGTGTCGGCCAATTCCAGGCCGCGCTTGTCGTTGAAGGCCTTGGCCTCGCTCGTCAGTTGTTCGTATATCTCGAAATGGCCGGCAGAGACATAGTCCACCAGCACGCCACAAAACTCCTGCAGAGGCTTGCGGCTTTCACTCAATGCTTCGGGCTTGCCGCCAAGAGCATCATAGGCCCGAACCAGTTCGTGACGCTCCTGCAACCAGCGGTCGATCAGCAGATGCACCCCACCCCAGCGTTCCTGAGCATTCTGACAACTTTCGAGCATGGTGATTTCTTCCCTTCTGAGTCATGCCCCTCGCAGCCTGAAACACGCCTGGATAACCAGGGACACACCAGGCACAACATGATCGAGTGGCACAATTCCAATGATACGTGCGGGCCAGATTATGCCCGCACGACAACCGCTTCAAGGTACGCAGGAGATAAAGTTCATACAAGTGTTTAATCCAGCACCCTGACCAACTGCGACGTCTGGTCGCTGAAAGGGCGGACCAGGGCATCCCAGGCCAGGCGCAACAGCAGGTAGGTCATCGAAATCGCCAGGGCAAGAAAAAACAGCAGGCTCCACTCGGGCATGCTCAGATCGAACAACGTCCAGGTGACTCTTGTGCAGTCGATTGCGCCCTCAAGCACATGACTCATGGCATGCCACCACGAATCCGCTTCCCTTAACCGGGTCACGCAATCAGGCAAATACTCAACCGAAGCGGTTTGCACCAAGACCTGCCGCCACGCCAGCATCAACCCTGCGGACGCGAATGCTACCCCCGCGACGGCATAGACAACGCTGCCCTTTCGACCCGGTCCCTGCACGCAAGCCCCAAGACAATTCACCAGGAAAACCATCAGGCATAACCGCTGCAAGATGCACAGGCTGCACGGGATCAGGCCGACCGCGTATTCCAGGTAACTGGCGATGCCCAGAGCCAGGGCTGCGGCGATGGAAGCCATGAAAAACAAGAAGCGTGAGCAGGCCAAAGACATGGCGGTTCCGTAACAGAAGAGACAAGCTGTTACGGTAGAGGAAAGCCGTCGGGCCTTTCAAGGCAGGCCCGTGCGGACACTTCACCAAAGGTGTAGGGAATTCCCGACAGACATAACGAGACTTAGCGCAGTTAGCTGTAGGATTTTACCGAAGGCATCTCAAACGCCCACGCTACAACGATTCAGTGATCGCTCAAATGGCCTGGGCCGGAACCGGCAGCGGTGCAGCAAGCAAACGCTCGTCCAACAACCCCAACCCTTCCTGGAAGAGCTGGTTGCTACGCTCCGCATCCCCCAGCTGCGCCAACAATCGGGCCAGCTCGGCGCAGGCCTCGGGGTTGCGCTGGGCCCGCAAGCTGCTTTCCAGATAATCCCGGGCCTTGCCCCACAAACTGTTTTGCAGGCACAAGCGCCCCAACGTCAGCAGCAGGCTTGGATCCCCCGGATGGTCCTTGAGCCAGCCTTCGGCCGCTTGCAGTTGACGAGTTGGATCCGCACCGCGGACCAAGCCGTACAGGCGCGCGAGGTGGCTGTCGTACTGGCGCTTGAGGGCAGTGCGCAACACGTCTTCCGCTTCGACTTGGGCGCCCAATTGCCGGAGCTGTTCGGCATAGGCCAACACCAATGCCGGCTCCTGGCGCTGTGCGGAGCTCAGCTGTTGCCAGGCGCGGCTGAGCGACTGCAAGCCGACGCTGCCATCGGCTTCGCGGTGTGCCGCCAGGGTAAGGTTTTCGCCCCAGGCACGACGCTCCAGCTCAGCCAGTTCGGCGGGGGGCAGTACCTTGTCCTTGCGCAACTCAGGCAACAACCGGATCACTGCCGACCAGTCACCGCGCTGTTGGTGCAAGCGCTGCAACTGACGAAGAACCTGGGCGTTATGAGGATGACGTTCATGCATCGCCTGCAGCGTCTCCAAGGCACCGTCGGTATCGCCCCGGTCCGTCTGCAACTGAGCGTGCGTCAGCGCAATGGCCAGTTCCGCCTGGGGCTGACGCTCCAGGGCGCGCTCCAGCAAACTGTCGCTTTGCTCATAAAGACCTTGTTCGTTGGCCGCGCGGGCGGCACCGAGGTAATACAGCAAGGGTTGGCGCTCGGCTTCGGCCGCACGATGCAGGTGCCGCTGGGCACTGGCCCAGCGACCTTCAGCCAGGTCCAACTGGCCGTGTTCGATGGCAACTTGCACGCGACGACTGCGGTTGCGTCGCGACCATGGATTGACCACGCCGGTGGAAGTGGTGACCAGCCCGATCAAGGCGCTCACACCGCGCCATACCAGCCAGAGCACAGCCAGCAATGCGAGGGTGACCCAGAGACCGGCTTCGTAACGGAAGTTCTTGTACGCCACGAGCACGTAACCCGAATGCTCGGCAATCGCCACGCCCAGCACGGCGGCGACAGCGATGACCACGAACAGAATCAGGTAGAGGCGTTTCATGGCGTGGTCTCCTGCGCGCCAGTCTTGGGCATCGGCTTGACTGACTCTTCGGCATTCACGTTGCGACGTTCGAGATAGGCCTGGACCGCGCTCAACGTGCCGGTCAGGTCCGGCGTGACCACGGTCACCGGCAACTTGCCCAGCTCGACCACGCGCTCCAGCATGATCCTGCTTTGCGGGTTGTCCTGGTTGAAGTTGTTCTTGAGCACATCCCGCGCTTCGGCCAACGCCTGGGTGTAGACCGGCGCCTGGCCGTTGAGCGCGGCCCACTGCGCCTGCTCCAGCGCCAGGCTCAAGGCCAGGCGCACCTGCATCAGGCTCTGCCCGGCCAAGAGTGGACGAACGTTTTCATCGGCATTGAAATCGATACGGATATAGCGGGAGATCTGATCCCACCACTGCGCCCAACGGCTGGCACCATCGCCATCGGCGGTCAGGCCCAACAGGGATTCACCGCGATCCTTATACTCGGGCGCCACTTCCGAGAGCTGCAGCACCTGGTCGCGCAAGGCACCCAACTGGAGGAACAGGCCGGTGCGATCCGGTTGTTCGGTGCTGCGCAGCGCGGCGAGGGTCTTGGCCAGTTGCTCGCGTGCGGCGAACGATCCCGGATCGTTTTGCTCGCGCAGGATTTCATCCGCGCCCTGCACCAATGCCTGGGCGCTGCTGATGTCTTGCAGGGCGGAAAGGCGCAGGCTGGCCAAGCGCAACAAGTGCTCGGCTTCGGCCAGGCGCCAATCCTTGCGGCTGGCACCGAGCACGGTTTCCAGGCGCTGGTTCAAGCGCTGCTGATCGCCCTGCAACTGCGCGACCTGGCGGCGCCGCTCTTCCAGTTCTTCAGCCGGGGGCAACTGCTCCAGGCGCTCACTCAGGCGTTGCTCATTGAGCTTGAGGCTCTGGGCCTGGTCATTGAGCGTCTGGACCTGGGCGGACTGCTGCTGGGTGTTGGCCTGCAAGTGGCGCACTTGCCACACACCCCAGCCACCCATCGCCACGCCGGCGGCCCCCAACAACAGCGCGACAATCGCCAGTCCGTTGCCGCGACGCGGCGCTATCGGCGCCTTGGCGTCAAGCGGAGCATCGAGCGCAGGCTGATCCTGATCTTTTGGCAAGGCTGTTTCGCTCACGTGTCCATCCTTTGCATTAGAAAACGGCACGGATTGTTCCCGTAACGCCGCCAGCAAAGCCGCGGCACTGGCGCCACGGCA
This sequence comes from Pseudomonas agronomica, assembly GCF_025917275.1. GTDB lineage: Bacteria > Pseudomonadota > Gammaproteobacteria > Pseudomonadales > Pseudomonadaceae > Aquipseudomonas > Aquipseudomonas agronomica. The sequence continues at coordinate 9,687 of NZ_JAOSHO010000096.1, forward strand.
ATCCACAACTGTCCGAGCCCCGGCGGCATGCGCCATCTCGGCAACCCTGGGGCTTGGCACGAACAACGGTAGCCGCGCCAGGGCGGGCCACGCTTCACCGGCCAATCGGTGCAGATGCTCGAAGCTCTGCCCACTGCTGACCACCAGGGCGTTCAAGCGTTCCGCTTCGACCTTCGCGGGCAATTCGTCTTTGCCGTGTTGCGGCAGGCCGCGCCGGTACAGCTCAAGATAATCGACACTAGCACCTTGCTCGCGCAAACGCTCCGCCAGTAAACCGCGCCCGCCCTCACCGCGCACAATCAAGACGCGAGGATCGGGCCGGTCAATAGCCTGGCGCAACGCTGCAAGTTCAAGCAAGGCCTCGCTGTCGTCACCATTTTCGGGATAAGACACGCCTAGGCCGGCGTCAGCAAGAATCTGGCCGGTCGCTGCCCCCACGCTGAACCATGGCTGGTCCGGTGGTTGCGGCCAATATTGGCACAACAGTTCCACGCACAACCGGGCAGCGGGTTTGCTGACCACGATCACGGCACAATATTGATCCAGGGCCTGGAGAGTCGCCTGCCCGGACGCTGAAAGGGGAATCGGCTCGATATCCAGCAACGGCAGGCTGCTGCTGTATATCCCGGCATCCGCCAAGACAGCCGCCAGCGCGCGAGACTCGTCCGCTGGGCGGGTAAGCAACAGGCGCCAACCTGTCACGCGGGGCCTGCCTCGCCGTAGACCTTCTTGAGGATGTCGTCAGCGCCTTGGCTGAGCAGGTCTTCGGCGACCCGTACACCCAGCGCCTCGGCATCGCGGCGCGGCGCCCGGGCTTCAGCACTGAGCAACGTGCCACCGTTGGGGTCGCCGACCAGGCCACGCAACCAGACTTGCTCGCCCTCGAGCACGGCGTAGCAGGCAATCGGCACCTGGCAGCCACCATTCAGATGCTTGTTAAGGGCACGTTCGGCGAATACGCGGATGGCGGTGTCTTCGTGGTGCAGAGGCGCCAGCAAGGCATGGATTTCATCGTCGGCGCTGCGGCATTCGATCCCTACCGCGCCCTGTCCGCCAGCCGGCAGGCTGTCATCGACACTGATGGCCGAGGTGATGCGGTCTTCGAAACCCAAGCGGATCAAACCTGCGGCGGCGAGGATGATCGCGTCGTACTCGCCGGCATCGAGCTTCGCCAAGCGGGTGTTGACGTTGCCACGCAGGAAGCGGATCTGCAGATCGGGACGACGGGTCAGCAGCTGTGCCTGGCGGCGCAGGCTGGAAGTGCCCACCACACTCCCGGCGGGCAGCGCATCGAGGCTGGAATAGGTATTGGAGACGAACGCATCGCGCGGGTCTTCCCGCTCACAGATACAGAAGAGCCCCAGGCCCTGGGGGAAATCCATGGGCACGTCCTTCATAGAATGCACGGCGATATCGGCTTCGTTGTCCAGCAAGGCAGTTTCCAGCTCCTTGACGAACAAGCCCTTGCCCCCGATCTTCGACAATGGCGAATCCAGCAGCTTGTCCCCACGGCTGACCATCGGCACCAGCGTCACGATCAAACCGGGATGGGCCGCTTCCAGGCGGGCTTTGACGTATTCGGCCTGCCAGAGGGCCAAGGCGCTTTTACGGGTGGCGATGCGGATCTCGCGAGGGGACATGGATCAATCCGTACTTAAAAGATACGGCAGATAATAACAGCTCAGCCAAATCCGCTTTGATTTGAATCACGACCCCGGGGCCTCCCTGGCCGCCAATCCTGGAAACAGGACGCATCGAGGCGCCGCGCTAAAGCTGCTGCATCATCTTGCGCACACCCGCGACATGCCGACGGCTGACAATCAGCGCATCGCCGTTAAGCCCCTTGAGGTACAACTGGAAATGCCCATGGGGCGTGCGTTGCAACCGCTCGATGCGCTCGCGCGCCACCAACGCGTTGCGGTGAATGCGCACGAACCGGTCGCCGAATTCGTCCTCGAGCGCCTTGAGTGGCTCGTCCAGCAGCACTTCACCGCTTTCGTGGCGTAACGTCACGTATTTATGATCAGCAATGAAATAGACCACTTGGTTCAACGGGATCAATTCGATCCCCTTGCGTGTCCGCGCACTGATATGGCTGCGAGGACCGCTGCCACTTTCGGCGGCCGGACGGGTCAGCGCTGCCAGTTGCGTACGGTTCGGCCGCTCTGCCTTGCGCAATGCCTCTTGCAGCGCCTCGACGGAAACAGGCTTGATCAAGTAGCCCACGGCGCCGGCCTGCAACACCTCGGGGGGAAAGTCGTCCCGAGTGGTGCAGAACACCACCGCGGGCGGGGACTCGCGCTCGCACAGTTTCGCCGCGACCTGCAAGCCGTCCAGGCCAGGCATGCGAATGTCGAGCAGCACGATATCCGGCTTGTGGCTGTCGATAAGGGCCAATGCCTCTTCGCCATTGGTGGCGCTCGGCTCCAGGACACTGTAACCCTCGAGTTCACCGAGCAATCGGCTCAGGCGCTCGCGGGCCAGTGGTTCGTCGTCAACGATCAGGACATTCATATTGCGCTGGATTCCTGCGTGAGTCTCGCACAAGGATAGCGTAGACAGGGGAAGTGACATCCGTCACTGCGATCCACGCTAAGACTCGTCCGAGGGCCTAAAAGTGCCGCGAGGCGGTTGCCTATCTTTACCAGCGCTTGCCGACCGATGCTCGAGGCCTGTTGTCGCACAGCGTCGCCACAGGGTTTTTTAACACTCGATTTGACCAATATGCACACCCCCCTTACTTGGTGCATCCGATGCGTCCAGGATGAAAAAGCAAAGTCTTACCGTCCACTGTAGACGGTTGCCGCGACGATATTGCTCAATCGAAAAATATCGTTATGCGAAAAACCCTTTGGATCCGTTGGCGTTCGCTGCGAAAAACCTGGCGACCACTGCCAGCGCCAGCCCCGGCAACCCTGTTATCATCCGCCACAGCCTTCAACCGCTACTCTTTTCCAGCCGATCACGAGCGAATTCATGAGCACTGACAAGACCAATCAGTCCTGGGGCGGCCGCTTCAGTGAACCCGTCGACGCCTTCGTCGCCCGCTTCACCGCCTCCGTCAACTTCGACCAGCGCCTGTATCGCCACGACATCATGGGCTCGATCGCCCACGCCACCATGCTGGCCAAGGTCGGCGTGCTGACCGATGCCGAGCGCGACAGCATCATCGATGGCCTGAAGACCATCCAGGGCGAGATCGAGGCCGGCCAGTTCGACTGGCGTGTCGATCTGGAAGACGTGCACATGAACATCGAGGCGCGCCTGACCGACCGCATCGGCGTGACCGGCAAGAAGCTGCACACCGGCCGCAGCCGCAACGACCAGGTCGCCACCGACATCCGCTTGTGGCTGCGCGATGAAATCGACCTGATCCTGGCCGAGATCACCCGCCTGCAAAAAGGCCTGCTGGAGCAAGCCGAGCGCGAGGCCGAGAGCATCATGCCCGGCTTCACGCACTTGCAGACCGCGCAACCTGTAACGTTTGGGCATCACATGCTCGCCTGGTTCGAGATGCTCAGCCGCGACTACGAGCGCCTGGTCGATTGCCGCAAGCGCACCAACCGCATGCCCCTGGGCAGCGCCGCGCTGGCCGGCACCACCTACCCGATCGACCGTGAGTACACCGCGCAACTGCTGGGCTTCGATGCCGTCGGCGGGAACTCGCTGGATAACGTCTCGGACCGCGATTTCGCCATCGAATTCTGCGCCGCCGCGAGCATTGCCATGATGCACCTGTCGCGCTTCTCCGAAGAGCTGGTGCTATGGACCAGTGCGCAATTCCAATTCATCGACCTGCCCGACCGCTTCTGCACCGGCAGTTCGATCATGCCGCAAAAGAAAAACCCCGACGTACCGGAACTGGTACGGGGCAAGAGCGGCCGGGTATTCGGCGCACTGATGGGCCTGCTGACCCTGATGAAGGGCCAGCCGCTGGCCTACAACAAGGACAACCAGGAAGACAAGGAACCGCTGTTCGACGCGGCCGACACCTTGCGCGATTCGCTGCGGGCGTTCGCCGACATGATCCCGGCCATCAAGCCCAAGCACGCGGTGATGCGCGAAGCGGCCCTGCGCGGTTTCTCCACCGCCACCGACCTGGCCGACTACCTCGTGCGCCGAGGCTTGCCGTTCCGTGATTGCCACGAAATCGTCGGCCATGCGGTGAAGTACGGCGTGGACACCGGCAAGGACCTGGCGGAAATGAGCCTGGACGAACTGCGCCGGTTCAGCGACCAGATCGAACAGGACGTGTTTGCCGTGCTGACCCTGGAAGGCTCGGTCAATGCCCGTGACCACGTTGGCGGAACGGCGCCAGCGCAGGTCAAGGCTGCCGTGGTGCGAGGCCAGGCGCTGCTTGCCAGCCGCTAACAGCTCAAAGCCAAAAGC
>NZ_JAOSHO010000960.1 GCF_025917275.1 Pseudomonas agronomica
ATACCTTTGGAAAGATCGCAGCCTCGTTGCACTCGACAGCTCCTACAGCTCCTACAGCAACAGTGATGTTGTTCAGAACGGTGCCGGGCACTCGAAGCGCAGGCGTTCGCCGCTCTGCGGATGGGTGAAGCTGAGCATGCTGGCGTGCAGGCACAGGCGTGGCCAGGCGGCCAGGGCTTGCGGGTGGGCATAGAGCCCGTCGCCCAGCAAGGGGTGACCGATGGAGAGCATGTGCACGCGCAATTGGTGCGAGCGTCCAGTAATCGGTGTCAGCTCGACTCGGCACCAGTCGCCACAGCGTTCCAGCACGCGCCAGAACGTCAAGGCGTGCTTGCCCTGTTCGTGATCCACCACGTGGCGAGGCTTGGTCGGCGGGTCATAGCGCAAGGGTAGGTCGATGCTGCCGCTGTCCAGTTCCGGTTGGCCCCAGCACAATGCGGTGTAGGCTTTTTCGGTTTCTCGATCATGAAATTGCCGTGACAGCTCGCGATGAGTGTCGGGGTCGCGGGCCAGCAGGATGATGCCGGAGGTTTCCCAGTCCAGCCGGTGCACGATTCGTGCTTCCGGGTAGCCGTTTTCCTGCAGGCGAGTGATCAGGCAGTCCTTGTTATCGTCGGCCCGGCCGGGCACGGAGAGTAGCAGGGTCGGCTTGTCGACCACCAGCACGGCGGCGTCCTGGTGAATGATGCGGATGTTGGACAGGGGCATTGAAAACAGTCTCGTTACAAACGCCA
>NZ_JAOSHO010000961.1 GCF_025917275.1 Pseudomonas agronomica
TGGCAATCGTCCGGCCTCGGATTACCTGGAAGGCGCCGGCGCCACTGGCGGCCACAACGACCGTCGTCGTGCCTACCTGAAGTCCGTGACCCAACTGCTGGTCAACGACCTGCAGGAAATGGTCGGCAACTGGAAGCCGAACGTGGCCGACAACTACCGTGCCACCCTGGAAGCCGAACCTGCCGAAACCGGCCTGCGCAAGATGCTGTTCGGCATGGGCAGCCTGTCCTTGGGCGAACTGGCGGGCGAGCGCATGAAAGTCTCCCTGGAAGCCAACTCCCCGGAAGACGAACAGGATTGCTTCAGCGACAACACCCACAACTCGCATTTCTACGATGCCAAAGGCGTGCGTAACGTCTACCTGGGCGAATACACCCGTGTCGACGGCACCAAGATGACCGGCGCCAGCCTGTCATCCCTTGTGGCCAAGGCCGACCCGGCCGCCGACACCGCGCTCAAGACCGACCTGGCCGACACCGAAGCCAAGATCCAGGTCATGGTCGATCACGCCAACAAGGGTGAGCACTACGACCAACTGATCGCCGCTGGCAACACCGCGGGCAACCAGATCGTACGCGACGCCATCGCCGCCCTGGTCAAGCAGACCGGTTCGATAGAACAGGCCGCGGGCAAGCTGGGCATCAGCGACCTCAATCCGGACAACGCTGATCACGAGTTCTGATCAACGCCGGCTGGCTGAGGGTTGACGCAGCCAGCCACGCCATAAAACCT
>NZ_JAOSHO010000962.1 GCF_025917275.1 Pseudomonas agronomica
ACAAAAAAACGGATATACACACAGATCCTGATAGCGCTGTGTCAGCCGACATCCCTATCACTGACCCAGCGCTATCGCGAGCAAGCTCGCTCCCACAGGGGATCATCTCCCACCGGGAGGGCTTTATTGGTCTTCGAGGCCGCGTTGCTCAATGACACCGAACACGTCGGTGACGTCTTGGACCAGGATCCGGGCGACATTGGTGAGAGTATTGAAATCGCCAGCAGCCGAGTCGCGCAAGGTGGCGCAGGCCATGAGCGTCAGGTAGTCGAGCGTGGCATGCAAGCGTTCGCTGGCGCAGGCGTGGAGCTCGGTCAGTGGGACGGTTTTATCGATGAACAGGACGGGCTGGGTGGTGGCGATCGGGGTGAGCGGAGTGAAGCGAGTGGGCAATTGTTCGGCTTTCATGACAAACCTCTAACTCAAATAGATATTTGCCACCGTTCGCTGCGAAACAAATTGGGTGGCAGCCATGTGCGGGTTCGCAGACCGAGGAGTTAGAGAAACCCGGCAGACCCGAAGATCTCCCACACACAGCCGCCATGAAAAGCCGACGTAGGCGGGATAGGCCTACATCGATTTCTGACGGTCGTGATTCTAACCCACCAGGGCTGCGAAACCCCTGCCCACCGACCAAAGCCAGCAGACCCACCGAACTATAGAGCAGATTCCCGAGGCCAAAATCGACCCTGTAGGACGCACCGGCCCCCGTGGCGAGGGAGCTTGC
>NZ_JAOSHO010000963.1 GCF_025917275.1 Pseudomonas agronomica
TGAACCTACGCACCTTCATTCGCAGCTACTGCCTAAACTCCAGGCTCGCCACGAATGCACTCACCCGCCTGCACAAATCGCTCTCCTTCCTGGTCGCCTATCTGGCCCAGCAAGGCTTCGATTCCAACATTTGGCCGGCCACCCGTGACGAAGCCGAGTTGGACCGTCACCTCAACAACCTGTGCCCTGAGCTGGCGACAACGGTGTTCACCCACGCCCGCGAAGGCATCATCCTGGTCGATCCGTTCGGCCGGGTCATTGGCGTAAACGAGGCCTTCACCCGTCTCACCGGTTACGGTCAGGAAGAGCTACAAGGACGCGAGTTGAATTCCCATCGCATGGTCCGTCGCCTCATCGCGTTTTATGCGCCGATGAAAAATGCGCTGGATTTCCACGGCCATTGGTCCGGTGAAATCCAAAGCAACCACAAGGATGGCCGGGAGATGACGTCGCGGATCAGCGTCAGTGCCGTGCATGACCGTCACGGCAATGTTCAGCACTACGTGGCGCTGTTCAGCGACATGACGCAGATGAAGCAGCGGCTGCAATTGCTGGAGCGGGATGCGCGGTATGACGCGCTCACGCAGTTGCCCAATCGGTTGTTGTTGGCCGAGCGGATGCGGCAGGCGTTGGGCAAGGCGCGGATTTATCAGCAGAAGGTGGCGATCGCGTTTATCGACCTGGATGGGTTCAAGGCCCTGAACGACAGTTATGGGCATGAC
>NZ_JAOSHO010000964.1 GCF_025917275.1 Pseudomonas agronomica
AAAGATCGCAGCCTCGCTTCGCTCGGCAGCTCCTACGGAGCAAGGCCCGCCAATGAAACAGCCGCTAACAATCACCCCCCATTGAAACCACCCCCCACCTGCCCCATCTAAGATCCATACTCCATTGCGCAGGTGCCCCATGAGCGACCAGCACTCTACTGAAGCCACGAACGAATACACTGAATCCGAGCACATCGAACACACTTCCTCCGGCACCGGCCTGGCCCTGCCTGGCCAGAGCCTGCCGGACAAGGTCTACATCATTCCGATCCACAACCGCCCGTTCTTCCCGGCCCAGGTGCTGCCGGTCATCGTCAATGAAGAGCCGTGGGCCGAAACCCTGGAATTGGTGGCCAAGTCCGAACATCACTCCCTGGCGCTGTTCTTCATGGACAGCCCCCAGGAAGACCCGCGTCATTTCGACACCTCGAAACTGCCCTTGTACGGCACGCTGGTGAAGGTCCACCACGCCAGCCGTGAAGCCGGCAAATTGCAGTTCGTCGCCCAGGGCCTGACCCGCGTGCGCATCCGCACCTGGCTCAAGCATCATCGCCCGCCGTACCTGGTGGAGGTCGAGTACCCGCACCAGCCAAGCGAGCCGACCGATGAGGTCAAGGCCTACGGCATGGCGCTGATCAACGCGATCAAGGAACTGCTGCCGCTCAATCCGCTGTACAGCGAAGAACTGAAGAACTACCTCAACCGCTTCAGCCCCA
>NZ_JAOSHO010000965.1 GCF_025917275.1 Pseudomonas agronomica
GGGATCAAGGTGCCGGGCTGGCCGGCGCTTCAAGCTGATCCAACGCCTTGTCCACCAGCAACTGACACAACTCCACCAACTGATGAATCCCCAGCGCCACGCTGCGCCGCGTGCCCTCCACTTCAAACGCCAGGTCCTCGGCCATGATCTTGATCGAGGCCAGGGTTTCGCAAGTGCTGGTCAGCAGCGTATCGGTGTCGGCCTTGGCGGTAACGGAGAACAGGCTATCGATGCGTGGATCGGTACTGGGCTTTGGAGGCTTTGGGTTGAGGTAATGATCGAGGGCCCGATCGGCGGCGGCTCGGTCTTTTAGCAGGTCTTCGATGGCGTCGAATTCTGCTAGGGGGTTTGTTCTGTTGAAGTTCGGTTCTATCTTCTTTCCTTCGTTCATGTGCACGCTCCTGATGAAATTGGAGCCGTCACTCGCCGTTATGGTCGTGAGGCTTACGACCCTATTAATTTCAGGTTCCCACTCCTGGTCACTGTTTTGCAGCGACAAGGAAAAGATTAGAGAGCCCACTTCCGAGCGGCAACCCTAAAAAGCTGTGGGATGTTTCGTTTCGAGGCCGGTGATCCTTCCGACGCTAATGAACGACTCATCCCTGTTCCTGGTGACGCAAACCCCGTGGCGAGGGAGCTTGCTCCCGCTGGGCTGCGCAACAGTCCTTTTCAGAATTGTGTGTATATCCGTTTTTTTGGTAACGGCT
>NZ_JAOSHO010000966.1 GCF_025917275.1 Pseudomonas agronomica
GCCGCGCTCAAGTCCGTGGAAAAAATGGAGCAATCTGCGCTGGAGCTGGAGCGACGGATCCAGGGCCTGGACGATCGCTTGATCGGCAACGTGCGCGTGGCCACGACCGATTCGCTGGCGATCGATTTCCTGATCCCGGCCATTGCCCGCCTGCATCAACGGCACCCCGATGTGCGCGTGCAACTGGACGCCTCCACGCAGATCATCAGCCTGGTCAAGCGCGAAGCGGACATCGCCGTGCGCAACACCCGGCCAGACAATCCTGACCTGATCGCCCGGCGGATCGCCCGCTGGCCGGTGGGGCTTTTTGCTTCGCGCGATTATGTAGCCGCCCACGGGGAGCCGACGCCCGGTAGCGCATTCGAAGGTCATGACCTGGTGGTCTATCAACCGTACTTGCAGGGGCAGAAGGAGTTCACTCTGGTCGCCGAGCCGGTCAGTCGGGGGCGGATCGTTGCCAGCCTGAGTTCAAGCCTGCTGGTGCGTCGCTCGATCGGGGCGGGAATTGGCGTGGGGGAAATCCCGGTGTACATGGGCGAGCGCGATGGCTTGGTGCGCCTGTGGCCGGAACGCACGCGACCGCTGCCGTACGAGGTCTGGTTGGTGACGCACGCGGACCTGCGCCACACGGCGCGGGTGCGGGCGGTGATCGATGAGATCGTCGGGGCGTTTGCCCAGGAAAACGAATAACGCGCCGGAGCGGCCAC
>NZ_JAOSHO010000967.1 GCF_025917275.1 Pseudomonas agronomica
CGCGCCGCTCTGCACGGTGTAGGCCAGCTCACTTTCACGACCCCATTCCTTGCCGTCATCGACGGTGGCGGTGTGCACGTTGTCGCCGCTGATGTAGCGGTTCATCAGGGTCAGGCCCGGCACGCCGACGGCGGCGAAGTTGAAGTCGTGGCGCACTTGCCAGGATTTTTCCTTGGCGTTGTCGTAGCTGGAGTTGTAGCTGTCGTTCGCCAGGGTGCCGCCGCTGGTGCCGTTGACGCGCATCCAGGCATCGTCGCCGCCGACTTTCTGCAGGCCGACGTAGAAGGTGTTGCCGCCGTATTTGGCGGAAAGCATGGCGAATGCGGTTTTGTTGTCGAGGTCGCCGGCCAGTGCACTGCCGTCTTCCTTGCCAGTGAAGTAGCCGAGGTTGGCGCCCAGGGTCCAGTCGCCGATCGGCTGGCTGTGGGTCAGGTTGAAATATTGTTGCTGGTAGATGTCGGACAGTTCCGCGTACCAGACGCCGACCTGGGTGCGTTTTTCGTTGAAGGCGTATTCGCCGCCGCCGAAGTTGAAACGGTCGGAGGTGAAAGCACTGCGGCCGTTCATCGACATGTCTTCCATGCTCGCGTCGTTGCGCGGGCTGTTGGCGCGGAACTGGCCGCCGTAGAGCGTCAGACCGTTGATCTCGGTGGAGGTCACCTGGCCGCCACGGAAGGTTTGCGGCAGGGA
>NZ_JAOSHO010000968.1 GCF_025917275.1 Pseudomonas agronomica
CGGGGGAGCCACACACCACCCGTCGCACCTCGCCGACACGGACGGCGTGCAGGCTGCTATCGGGCAACTCGCCGATGCGCACGGCAACGTCGACGCCCTCTTCCACCATGCTGACGGTGCGATCGAGCAGCAAGGCGTTGATGCAAACCTCGGAATAGCGTCCCAGGTAATCCACCAACACTGGCGTAACGAACGATTGCCCGAACAGCACCGGCGCGGTGATGGTCAGTTGTCCACGAGGCTGGGCGTGGCTGCCGGCCGCCGAGTCCTCGGCTTCCTGCAAATCGCCGAGGATCCGCCGGCAGTCATCGAGAAAGCGTTGGCCGGCTTCACTCAGGTAGACGTTGCGCGTGGTCCGCACCAGCAGCGGCGTACCGATGCGTTGTTCCAGCGCCGCCACCGCCCGCGTCACGCTGGCGGCCGACAGGCCCAAGCGTCGCGCGGCTGCTGAAAATCCGGAATCCTGGGCCACGGCGACAAACACCTGCATCTCCTGGAACCTGTCCATCCATCCTCCGATGAGAAATCTTGAAACAAGATTAAACACGCCTGAAAGCCGCGCCGTGTCGCCATTGTAGAGGGGTTGACCAGCGAACCGCAGCCAGCCGCGAGGTTGTGGGCCGAAAATGGCTGCTGCGCTTGGTACCATCCCGCACAGTCTTGTGACTGTTTAATGACCAAACACAC
>NZ_JAOSHO010000969.1 GCF_025917275.1 Pseudomonas agronomica
GGTCGTGACGTCCAGTTTTGTCCTCGGCGGCGCGCGGCAACTATCGGGCTTTCGCGAGGATGGGATATCCGGCCAGAACATGAGCCTGATGCGCGCCGTGTATTACCGCCGGCTCACGCCTCGGGCCTACCTGCCGTTGGATTTCCCGCTGTACATCGGCGGCTCTCTGGAGCGTGGTCGGGCGTGGAACAACGACAACGAATTCGACAGCGGCTACATCAATGCCGCCAGTGTCTTCCTCGGCTTTGACACGCCGCTGGGGCCATTGAACTTCAGCTATGGCTTTAATGATGACGATGAGCAGGCGGTGTATCTGAACCTGGGGCAAACGTTCTAAGCCCTGCACCTAGCCTTTTGTGGGAGCGAGCCTGCTCGCGAAGACTGAACCATGGCCAACATCATCGCCGACTGGGGCACCGCTTTCGCGAGCAGGCTCGCTCCCACAAAAGGATCTCGTCAGCCTCGCAATCCTTCAACGAATCCCGGCCAACAAGACTCGGGCGGTTTCCTTGAGTGGTTCATCGCCCTCTTGCAGCAACTCTTCCAGCAGGGTGATGGCGCTCTTCAGGTCGCCTTCATCGATGCAATTCTGCGCTTCTTCCAGCTTTTCCGAATGCTCCGACGCCTGCAGCTCGAAGGACACAGGTTCCAGGGACAGTGACTCGAACTCAGGCTCAACGGACAG
>NZ_JAOSHO010000097.1 GCF_025917275.1 Pseudomonas agronomica
CGGCAGCTCCTACGCAGAGCCGAGCGGGAGCAAGCTCCCTCGCCACAGGGGGCTCGCCGCGATTTAAAACTCGATCCGCACATCCCCCTTCGGCACGCTGCAGCACGACAGGATATAACCCTCGGCCTCATCGTCCTCGGTGATGCCGCCGTTGTGTTCCATCTCCACTTCCCCGCCCAGCTTCAGCACCTTGCAGGTGCCGCAGATGCCCATGCCGCAGGCCTTGGGGATCATCATGCCGAGCTTGGCGGCGGCGGCGTGTACGGTTTCGCCCGGCCCCACGCGGATGCTCTTGCCCGATGAAGTGAACTCCACCAGGTGCAGGTCCGCCGCATCGACTTCAGGCGCGTCGGCAGCCTGCTCGGCCTGCTCCACCGCATCGGCGCGGGCTTCCGGTGGCGTCGCGCCGAAAGACTCCTCGTGGTACCGCTTCATGTCATAGCCAGCGGCTTCCAGCAGGCGCTTGACCGCGGTCATGTACGGGGTCGGGCCGCAGCAGAACACCTCGCGTTCGAGGAAGTCGGGCACCATCAGTTCCAGCATCTTGTGGTTCAGGTATCCGCGATACCCGGCCCACGGCTCGCCCAGGCCATGTTTTTCACAGATCAGGTGCAGGCTGAAGTTGTCGATCCGCGACGCCATGTGCTCCAGCTCGCGGTGGTAGATGATGTCCTTCGGCGAGCGGGCGCTGTGGATGAAGGTCATGTCGACGTTGGCGTTGGTGTCGTAGTACCAGCGCGCCATGGACATCACCGGGGTAATCCCGACGCCGCCGCTGAGGTAGAGCACCTTGGGGCTGGAGAAGTCGATGGCGTTGAACAACCCCACCGGCCCGTGCACCGCCAACTCCTGGCCCTCGTGCAGGGTGTCGTGCAGCCAGTTGGAAACCTTGCCCCCCGGCACGCGCTTGATCGTCACCGAGAAACTGTAGGGCACCGACGGCGAGCTGGAGATCGTGTAGGAACGCATGATCGGCTGGCCTTCGATTTCCAGCTCCAGGGTGACGAACTGCCCCGGCTTGAAAAAGAACATGATCGGCTGGTCGGCCATGAAACAGAATGTGCGCACATCCCAGGTTTCCTGGATGACTTTGACGCAACGCACGATATGTCGGCCATTGGCCCAGGTCTGGGTGGTGACCGGGTTCAGGAAATTATTGGACATGCTGATCTCCACGGCCGACTGTCGGCCTTCATGATGGCGATTGTGCGCAGGCACCTGAGTGACCATTTACCTATCTGCGACATTCACATACTTATCGCGACCAGCCCCCAACGACCGGGGCTTGCGCGTCGGGAACAGATTGGGCCATGTCGCCCATGGATAAGGTTGCGCCCCTGCGCGGCCCCACACTCGCCCCAACAGACAAACACAATTTTCTGCCTTGCGTAGCACAACCGATCAGCCACTTTTTTGATGGTCACGTAGAGGACCATGAGGACAAAACGATGGACGTCACCACTACCCTGAGCCTGGGCGATCCGCTGGAACCCGCACGCAAGGCCACCGCGCAAATGCTGCAAGAGCGCGAGCGCACCTTTTCGCTGCCGCAACCGTTCTACAGTGATGAGCGCCTGTTTGATATCGACATGCAGGAAATCTTCCAGAAGGAATGGTTGATCGCCGGCATGACCTGCGAAATCCCGGCCAAGGGCAACTACCTGACGCTGCAGATCGGCAAGAACCCGATCATCGTGATTCGCGGTGCCGAGGGTGTGGTGCATGCGTTCCATAACGTTTGCCGTCACCGTGGCTCGCGGCTGTGCACCAGCGACAAGGGCAAGGTCGCCAAGCTGGTCTGCCACTACCACCAGTGGACCTACGAGCTGGACGGTCGCCTGCTGTTCGCCGGTACCGAGATGGGCGCCGACTTCGACATGAAGCAGTACGGCCTCAAGCCTGTGAACGTGAAGACTGCTGGCGGCTACATCTTCATCAGCCTGGCCGAGAACCCGCCGGCGATCGATGACTTCCTGTCGACACTGAACCACTACATGGAACCGTACGACATGGAAAACACCAAGGTGGCGGTGCAAACCACCTTGATGGAAAAGGCCAACTGGAAGCTCGTGCTGGAAAACAACCGCGAGTGCTACCACTGCAACGCCTCGCACCCCGAATTGCTCAAGACCCTGCTGGAATGGGACGACGTCACCGACCCACGGGCCGACCAGGCGTTCAAGGACCACGTGGCCGCTTCCGCCGCCGCCTGGGACGCCGAAAAGATCCCCTACGCCCACGCCAGCTTCGGCCTGCGCAACCGCATCGTGCGCATGCCGCTGCTCAAGGGCACGGTGTCAATGACCATGGACGGCAAGCAGGGCTGCGCCAAGCTGATGGGCCGCATCAAGAACCCGGACCTGGGCTCGATGCGCATCCTGCACCTGCCGCACTCGTGGAACCACTGCATGGGCGACCACATCATCGTCTTCACCGTGTGGCCGATCAGCGCCCAGGAGACCATGGTCACCACCAAGTGGCTGGTGCACAAGGACGCGGTCGAAGGCGTGGACTACGACGTGGCGCGCATGCGCGAAGTCTGGGACGCCACCAACGACCAGGACCGGCGCCTGGCCGAAGAAAACCAGCGCGGCATCAACTCCACCGCCTACCAGCCAGGCCCGTACTCCAAGACCTATGAGTTCGGCGTGGTGAATTTCGTGGATTGGTACAGCGAGCGCTTGCTCAACAACCTGGGGGCCGAGCCGGCGCCGTACCTCAAAGGTGTGCCGGTCCAGGGCTAAGTCAGAAGCATCGCGAGCAAGCTCGCTCCCACATGGGGTCTTCGGTGCGCTGAAGATCCCCTGTGGGAGCGAGCTCGCTCGCGATAGCGGCCTGACATTCACCGACTACCGGGAAGACCACCGCACACTGCCATCCTCCCCATAAAACGTCTCGACAATCTCCTCTCCCTTCAGTTGCACCTTCACATACCCATTCAACACCCGCTCCGGATACACCTCGTCCCCCGCCAATTCAGTTTCCGACCACAGCACCCGCGCGTGCCCGTTCAACTCGCTGGAGGTGCCATAGGGGATCGCCCCATGCCCGGCGCAGCGCGCGTGCAGCCCGCCTTGTGGCGCGTAGCAGATGCCATTGTGCAAATGCCCCCAGTACCAGTAATCCGGCTCACGCCCCAGGGCGTCACAGACCGGTTGGTAGAGCGCAGTCTTGTTGTGCCCGGAAATATCGAAGCCCTGGTGATGACTGAGGACCATGAGCTTCTTGCGCTTGGGCAGGGTTTTCATCCACTCGATCTGCTGGGTGTTGAGGGTGCCGTCCATGTACAGATTCATGGCGTCCGAGGCGTAGGCGCTGTCCAGCCCAACCACCAGCCAATCGTCGTTGTACAGCGCAAAGTAACTGGTGCCCTGTTGCACCGGGAACCGCTTGGCCAGTTCCTTGAAATAACCGTGTGCGCCGCTGTACATCTCATGGTTGGAGTTGAGGGTGAACGAGCCGTGCTTGCCTTGGGGCCAGCCGACCATGTCGACGTCCTCCTGGGAATGGGTGCCGGCGTAGTACACGTCGCCCAGGTGGATGGTGAAATCGGCCAGGGCCAGTTGCATCTGGTTGGCGACGGCCACCGCGGGCGCGTGACTGTCGAATGGCCCGGTGCCCCAGTCGCCGGCGATGGCCAGCACCACGTCGTTGTCCATTTTCACCAGCGCGGGGGTGGTGGCGAACGTCGCATGGTGGCGCAGGTTTTCGATCCACTTGAGCAGCGCCTCGCTCCACAGCAGGTCCAGCAATTCCCATTTGCGACAACCCAATAACGTGCCGTCCTTGAGCACCCGGGTCGGCAACTCGTCTTCGCTTTGCGGCAGCGGCGTGGCGTTGCCGATCTTCAGGATCGACAGGCCGTGAGCCAGCTCCCATGGCACCGCCGGTTCGTCGTCCGGCAGATCACCGTGGTCGATCACATGACGGGCCTGGTCGTGGCCACGCTGCAGCAGCTTGACGATGGCCTGGAACTCCTCGGGCTCCAGGTCGTTGACGAGTTTTTTCCAGGACATTTCCAGCCGCGTGACCAACCCGTGCAGGCGGACCTTGACCTTGTCGAACTCATGTTCCAAATGATGCAGTAATGACATGTGAACGCTCCTTCGTTTTACCCCGGGCTACAGGGTTTTCATGAATTCGATCAGGGCTCGCTTGTCGACGTCCGACAGTTGCGTGCCATACAGGTGACCGCCGTTGTGGTTGCCTTCCAGGCGGGTGTCGTATTTGAAATCCGCCGATGCCTTCATCTGCGCGCCGCTGGTGACGAAACCGACCTTCTGCGGATCGTAGATATCGGAGCCGGTATAGAACACTTGCGGACGCTGCTCCGGCGCTTGCAGCAGATCCCACAGGGTCGGCACCGAGCCGTTGTGCAGGTACGGCGCGCGCAGCCAGATGCCGTCCGTGGGTGTGTTGCTGTAGCTCTGGGTCTTGCGGTAGGCGCCGAAGTCGAACGGCGGTTTCTTGAAGCCGTGAAACGCAGTCACCAGGCCGGTGGTGAAGGAGTTGAGGCGGTGGGGATCGGTGCCCAACTGATCGATGTTGGTCGTGACCTGGCCGGTATCGCTGCGACCGAAATCATGGCAAGCGGCGCAGTTCTGCTCCCAGATCGGTTTGCCCTGGGCGACTTTCGCCGGGTCCAGGGCGAACGGCCAGGCCGGTGCCTTGTGGCCCAGCAGCCAGTTGGTCACCCGGTTGAAACTCGGCGGCAGCACCGATTCCGGCGTCGCGCCCACGGCCATGGCCGCTGCGTAGTTACGTTCGTGGATCTGGTTGTTATTGCCGTCCCAGTGCAGGTACATGGATTCGCGAGGTTTCTGGTTCCAGACCTGGGGCAGGTCCACCGTGCCGATCGTGGAGTCATCCGGGAAGCCAAAGACCACCATTTTGGTCGGGTTGAAGGTGTCGGTCCGTCCTGGCCCCTGGGCCGGACGCAGCTTCTGCCAGGCGTAGGCCTGCTTCTGCTTGAGCAACGCGCTCTTGGCCATCGGAATGATCAGGTAGCGGTTGTATAGCTTTTCGAAAAAGCCTAGCTGGAACTTGTTGTTGATCGCCGTCATGACCGCATCGGGGGTGAACTTCGGGTCGCTGGCGCATTCGTAGGCGAACCATTGGAAAGCTTGCAGTTGCAGGGTGTTGGCTGGCGCAGCGGCGACGGGGACCGCGACGTCGGTGGCATTGGCCCGGTAGGAACCGGTGTGGCAAAGGGCGCAGTTCGGCTCCACCGTCGGGTAGCCGAGCTGCCGCTTGGCCATGCCGATGGGCAGGTCCTTGCCATTTTCATAGAGGAATCCGAACACCTCGTAGCCGCCTGGCTTGGGCAGCTTTTCCGGACACATCTGCGGCAGCACGGAGAACAGGTAGTAGGGAATCCGCGCCTCGATGCCCAGGCCGATGGCGGCGTATTTGTAATGGTCTTCGTCGGAAGCGAAGTCCGGTTGCGGCACTTCCCGGATCATCTGGTACCAGGTCTGGTAGCCGATGAAACCCAACAGCAAGACCACCACCAACGTACCGACCTTGAACCCGTGGCTCTGCCAACGCAGCGCCCAACCGGCGCGCCATTCGCGCCAACCGGCGCAGAGCAACGCCAGCGGACGGTTGGCCGCCGGGCTGCCGAGGTACAGCAGCCCGCCCAGGACCAGGAACATGGTCAGGTCGCCCATCAACATCGGCACGAACAGCGAGCCCTGGTTATTGGTGTTGATCAGGTAGATCCAGAACACCACCGCCACCAGCCGCGACAGCACGCACAACCACGAATGCACCACGAAACGTGGCGCGTTGAAGCCCGAGGGCATGTAGAACAGGCTGATCCCCACCAGCAACATGCCGGCGTTTTCCAGCCAGGGATCGGACAGCACGGGCGGCAGGCCGAGCATGGACGTCAGCAACACCGGCGCGAACAGCGCCGGGATCGCGAAGACCATGTTCATGACGATTCCGATCCAGATGACGCGCTGGAACCAGCGGATGTAAGTGTTCATGGCATCCTTTTCCTTATTCTTGACTCACGAGATACATCGCTCTGGTGATCGCCATCGCGAGCAAGCTCGCTCCCACAGGGGGGCAATGCGCCGCTGAGTTCGTGCACGCCGCGAAACAGTGTGGGAGCGAGCTTGCTCGCGATGCGGTCGACTCGGTCTTGGGTCAACCAAGCGCAGTCTTCTCCAGATGCTCAAGAATGATCGGATACACATCCACCACCGCATCCTTGCCGAACATGCAATCGATGTGGCCGTAGCCGGGTATTTCATGGCGGCTGAACAGCTGCGGGCCATGCAGGTCGCACAATCGCTCGTAAGTCTTGAGCGTGCTCTGCGGCAGGTAGCACTGGTTGTCGGCGCCGCTGATGAAGCAGATCGGCAACTTCAATCGGTCAAAATGCGGCATGTAGACATCGTTGCCCTTGAAGTCCACCAGGTGCCCCTTGCGCACGATCAGCGCCAAGTGCTCGAAGGTCTGGATGTTCGACTCGCCGAACAATTCATGCAGGTTGTCGTGCAGGGTTTCGTTGAGGGTGTCGTGGCGGTAGAGCGAGGCGTACATGAACGTGATGCGGTGGCAGACCGGGTTGGTGCAATAGCCCTGGGCCTCGATCCGGGCATAGCCGTTGAGGGCCTTGTCGTAGAGTTTGTTGAACCAGCTTTCCTTGGTGTCGGCGTAGGCCGTCATGGATTTGATGCCGATGGCGTCGAGCACCCCAGGCAGGTGCAAACCGGCCTTGAGCCCCGTGGCGGTGGCAACCACCGTGTCGGCGGCGATCTGCGAGCAGACCACCGAACGCACGCCCTGCAACCCGGCGAGCATCGACATGAAGAAGGTCGTCGCGCCGTAGCAATGCACCACGCACTGTACGTCACGAGCCAGCGTTGCCTGCTGGATCTGCTCGATCGCGGCCTTGAAGTCGTACTGGGCCACCTGGTCGCCGTTCCATTCATTTTTGCTGGCCGGCAGCAGGATGCTCACCCGCAGGTCCAACAGCCAGACGTCGTAGTCGTGCTTGCACAGATACTCCAGCAGGTTGGTGTGGATGGTGTCGGTGGAGAAGATATTCGAGCCCACGCCCAGGCCATGGACCAGCATCACCGGGCCTTTGCTGCCGGCCTGGTAACGGGTCAAGCGCAGTTCGACGTTGTCCTCTGTCTGGAAGAAATGCACCACCGGAGCCGGCGCATCCAGTGGTCGTTTCAAGCGCGGTGGTGCGTCCGGGTTGAAGTAGACGTCGCCGGCGAAGACACCGCCATAGCTCTCCCACAAGATGCCGGCGAAGAACTTGCCGAACCGCGCCAGCGCCTCCACGCGCTCGCGCTCGTTACGCGCATTGAGCACTTTCATAGTGGTCATCTGCTTGGCGAAATCGGCTGGCAGGATATGCATCACCCCGGAGCCGAGCACCGCGCCGGTCTTGTCCGGCCCGCGATAAAGCGTCACGTAGAGCGTGCTGGTGTCGTGCCAGATGTTCAGCACACCGTTGTCCTCGGGCACGGTCTTGAAGGCGCTGAAGAAATAGTCGCTGCCGTCCTCGGCGGTCAGCTTCATGTCGTAGTTCATGTGCCGCACGCCGACCTGTTCCTGGTACTGCTCGAACAGGTTGAACACGCCGTTGCTGGCAACCAGCGGCTTGGACGACAGCAGAGGCGCATCGAGCGTGCCCACCAGGGTCGCGGCGTGTTCCGGCTCCTTGATCAGGCGATCGAGGTCAGCGGCAGTGATGGTCAGGGTGAATTCGATCGGCGAGTTATCGGCCTTGCCGCGCTTGGCCGCCGCTTCGTAAAGATTGAGGTCGGTGCCTTGGGGCTGGGTGAACGCCGTGGAAAAGTAGCCCTTCATGGTTTCGGTGAACTGCACCCCAAGGGTCGGCGTCGCCACCGGTTTGCGCGGGGCCGACGGCAGCGTGTAATCGATCAGCCAGCCGCGATCGGCCGCCAGCAGCCCCATGTTGCGTTCACTGACCGCCGAAATGGTCAGCAACGGGTTGACCGCCAGGGACGTCGGAATCACCGAACCGTCCGTCACGTACAAGCCCGGGTAGACGTCGGTGCCACTGGCGCCACTGAACACCTGGCCCTTGTGGTTGACCACACCCTGGACCGCGTCTTCGCCCATCACACAGCCGCCCAGCGGATGGACCGAGACGATGCTGTGCTTGAGCAGCTTGGTCCAGATCGGGTTCTCGACCCAGATCCCGCCCAGGGCCTTGGTGCTCTGGTGCAGCCGTTCGTTGCCGAGGGTGACGTTTTCCTGCTCGCCGACACCCGGCCAGTCGATGCGTAGCTGATCCTTGTTGTCGAGGACCATGCGGCCCTTGCCGTTGTCATGGCTCATGATCAAGTAGGTCTGCATGTTGTGCAGCGCGCCGTAATACGGCCCGCGCAGGAAGCTCTCGGCCTCGCGGCCCTTGTACTTGAGGCTGGCACCGAAGCCAGTGTCGGTCGGCACGCCGATCATTTCAGCGAACGTCGCCATGCTCGGCACCATGGCCCGGCCAAGGGCGCCAGGGATAGAGCCTTCCTCGATCACCATCCGGCTGCGCCAGTCGCCCTCGGTGCGCATGTCGATCACCGACGTGATGCACGGCCCCACCGGCTCGAGTTCCTTGGCCGAATGGGCGCCAAAGCCGATGCCGTTGATGACCTGGTCGCAGTTGTGGCCGAAGCCGAGGATGTCACCGTTGCCGCTCATGTTCTCGCCCAACTGGGCGGACATCGACAAGCCCTTGTCCCGCGAGCGCAGCATGATTTCGGTGGAGCCCAAGGTGCCGGCGGACACCACCACGATGTCCGCGCGGACAAAAAGCGTCGGCGCCGAAAACATCTCGCGACCGCTGTCCAGGTACTGGAAATGCACGATCCAACCATCGCCGTCGCGCTCCAGGTGCCGCACCTCGGCCTGGCAGAAAATCTCCGCGCCGTGGTTCCAGGCGTCCGGCAGGTAATTCATCAGCGTGGTGTTCTTGGCCTTGTTGTTACAGCCCGAGACGCAGTCGCCACAGCCGTTGCACGGCAGTTGTTCGACGCCGACGTGGTTGAGGTTGTTGGGCAGCTTGTCGAAGGTCACGTTGATCGGCGGCTTGTAGAAATGCGCGCCCTGCTTGAGGTAATCCGCCGACTTCTTGTGGGCGTCGAGCTTGGGCAGGTTCGGCGAGGACGCCGGATAGGGATTGGGCTTGAGCATCTCCCGGGCCCGCGCATAACCGTCCTTGAGCAGCGTGTCGCTGTGCTCGCGCATCGCCAGCGGCCAACGCGGGTCCTCGAAGACCCCGGGTTCGGCTTCCAACGCGACGTTGGCATTGATCAGCGATGTGCCGCCCAGGCCACAACCGACCACCACGTTCTGCTGGGCGTTGACGTGCAGGTCGAACAACCCGGTGCGCGAACCGATATGACCGTCCGGATCATGCACCTGCAACTCCTCGGTGGCGGCGAGCAATGTGTTGGGGTACTCGCCGGGCTGGATCTCCCGGCCCCGCTCCAGCAGACAGACCGTGCGCCCGGCCCGGGACAAGCGCGACGCGGCGATGCCGCCGCCGTAGCCGGAACCAATGACGATAACGTCGTAGTGTTCCTTGATTTCACTGATGGGGGTCGAGATCCGTGTCATGTTCAAGTCCTCTCAGGCAGAAGGGGCAACTCTGCGGTTGCCTGCAAATCCACAGGCGCACAAACGCCTGGCCGCTATCCCGTATGGGTTGGAGCGGCAGTCAACGGTGTCGGTGGGAAAAGCTCAGGTGTTATAGGCGCGCACGCTGATTTGCTGCGCGACGATGAACACGTCGAGGCAGCGCGGTGGGAGGCGTCGGGATGCACGTCGGGGCTGAAGCGAATAACGGGGTGGGGGCCTTGCTATCCATCGTGCGTTCTCCCTGAACCAGATATGGATAAAGTCGCGCTGTCCTTGTGCCCTGAGTGAAGACAGGCGACACCTGTACGTCAAGGCAGTTCCTTAGAACTGTATGAAATTTGATCTATCGCGTTTGGCGCTAAGCCCGCCGTGGCCTACAGGGTTTCGCGAACAAGTTATCCACATGGACACCCACAGCAAATGGGGACAACCAAGCTCGCGTCAGAAATTTTTTGCACGTCGATGTGAATAAAATCCGTGACTTATCCGTCGACAACGGTTTCCTGACGGATTGACTGTTTTTTGATCAGGTCGCTGAGAAGCCTGAATATAAAGGGCTACAGAGCAGAGCGAACACCTTATCCACAGAAGCGCCAACAGTGTTTGGGGGTAAATTTGACGGTTCTGTGGAAAACCTATCGAACGCCTTTCAAATCAGCGTTTTCCGGTGGTTTCAGGATGCAGGGACGATTTTGGCTATTATTTAACCAATACCTTGCAGGCACCGTAGCGCTTGGCTTGCAGCGGAGAGCGAACATCTTATCCACAGAAGCGCCAACAGAGATTGGGGGCAAGTTTTCCTTGGGCCGGGGTTTTATTCACAGAGAAAAGCCAATAAAAACCGGTGGTTAGGTTGGCTATTTTTTAATCGATGGGCTGGAGAGCCTGATTAGCATGGGGCGTAGCGAGGGGCGAACAGGTTATCCACAGATGGGCGCACAGGGATTGTGGGTAAACCAATCTTCTGTATGGCGCTAGGCACGATCCCCAGATGCTTCACCCTTCCCTGTGGGAGCGAGCTTGCTCGCGATGGGGCCAGTACAGTCAACCAATGAGTGATTGGAAAATGGCTATCGCGAGCAAAGGGATTACGTAGGAGCTGCCGAGTGAAACGAGGCTGCGATCTTTCCCCAGCCACCTGAATCTCAAGCAAAAGATCAAAAGATCAAAAGATCGCAGGCTTCGCCAGCTCCTACAGAGCTGCGTCTGGGATTAACGAACCACCCCTTCTTCCACCAACAGCTTGAGAATCGCCTCGGCCCCGGCTTCCGGGCTCACGCCCTTGAGCACCTGCCCGCCTCCGCCGCTGGCCTTGGCCGTGGCGGCTTTCATGCGGTCGGCGCCGCTCTTGGCCTTGATCACTTTCAGACGCTTGGGTCGTGGCTTGGCCGGCTGCAGGGTCGCCACCGCCAGCAACGCATCGTCGATGATCTCGACTTCCTCGGCGTGCAACGCCCCACGCCGGGCCGGGCCGTAGGCGCTTTGCCGAGGTTTTGGCGCGGCGTTATCCACAGTGGCGAGAAATGGCAGGCGCACCTTGAGCCGCCGCCGCTGGCCACGGGGCAAGGCCTGCAGCACCAGGGCCGCGCCGTTTTCGATGGATTCGACCTGGGCCAGCCCCACCACCAGCGGCCAACCGAGATTCTCGGCCAGCAGGAACGGCAACATGCCCGAGCCTTCGCCGGTTTCCGCCTGGCTGCCGGTCAATACCACTTGGGCGCCAGCGTCACGCAGATAGTCAGTCAGAGCCGGCAACGCATCGGCCCCGTTCGGGTTCTCCAACACATGCAATTCATCCAGCCCCATGCCCAGGTAAGCGCGCAGGGCCGGTTCGGCCACATCGCCGGCGTGCAGCACTTGCAGGTCATTGCCGGCCAATTGCAGGCCAAGCTCCACGGCGCGGGCGTCTTGCTCGGCGCGCCGGGGTCGACCAGAGGTCGGGTGGGCGCCGATGGAGACGAGGCTGATCACTTGGGTACTCATGAACGTTTCCTTAGCTTAAGCCGCATCGCGCCTGGCTTCGTTGCGGTAAGCCTCTACCGCCGCGATCAGGGCCTGGAGAATCGCCGCGCTGTCACCGATCACCGACAGGTCCGCACGCTTGATCATGTCGCAGCCGGGATCGAGGTTGATCGCCACCACCTTGTCGCAGGCGCCGATGCCTTGCAGGTGCTGGATCGCCCCGGAAATCCCCACGGCCACATAAACCCGTGCCGTGACCCAGGTGCCGGACGCACCGACCTGGCGATCGCGGGCCATGAAACCGTCGTCCACCGCCACCCGCGAAGCGCCTTCGGTAGCGCCCAAGGCCGCCGCCGTCCTGTGGAAAAGTGCCCAGTCCTTGACGCCGTTGCCGCCGGAGAAAATGAATTCGGCCTCGGCCATCGGAATCGCGCCCGGGTCCACCGCCACCGCGCCGAGGTCTTCGATGCGCGACAAGCTGCGAGCCACGCTTGTGGATAACTCCACCGGCAAGGCTTCGTGACGGGTTTCGCTGACCGGCTCGGCGCATTCGGCAGCGGCCAGGATCAACCGCGCCAATGGCCGTGCGAGGTCTTGCAGCCCCGCACCGGCGCGGCCGATGCACTCCTCGCCCTTGACCTGCCAGACCCGTGTGGCCGGGCGTTCGCCCAAGGCCGCGGCGAAGCGTCGACCCAGTTCACCGCCGCCGCTGCGACTGTCAGGCAGCAGCCAATGACGCGGATTGAACTGGTTATCCACAGCCCGCAAACCTTGTACCCGTTGCTCCGGTGCATAACCGCTGAATTCTTCACCATCGAGCACCAGCAGGCGGTCCACGCCAGCGGTGGCGAAAGCGCTTTCCTTGTGCTCGCCGAAGACCACGGCCAGCACCGCGCCTTCGCTGCCGGCCAGTTGATGGGCCAGGCCCAACAGGTCACGGTCATGACTGCTCAGGCGACCACCGACCATGTCCGGCACGACGCTGATGTAGAACGCCGGTTGCACGACTTGATGCAGCGGTAATTGCACCTCGGTCGCGGCGCTGCGCTTGGTTGCGCCGCCCTGCTGGGCGCCGCTGCGGTCAATGCGCTTGATCCCGTTGGGGCCGATGAAACCGACGCCATGGACGTTCTTGCGAATGACGCCGTTGGGCCCCATCCAGCTGTGCTGCACCGGTTGCATGGCCGCGTGCAGCGGATGCAGGCGGTTGCGGGCGATCCACTCGGCGCGAGGGTCGCGGCGGATGATTGTGCTCATGAATGCACCTGCGCAGGTTCACGTTTGGCCGGGGCCACGGGCTTGCTCGGGGCCGCGTCTTCAAGCAGCGCGTCGGCCACCAGTTCGGCAATGTCCTTGATCATCGGCCGTGGTTCGACCACGCCTTCGAGCATCGCCGTGCATTGTGGACAACCCACCGCCACCAGCTCGGCGCCGGTTTCGCGGATGTCGTCCATGCGCATGTCCGGGATGCGCTGCTTGCCCGGTATGTCGGTGATCGGCGCGCCGCCGCCACCGCCGCAGCAACGCGAACGGAAACCGGAACGCTGCATTTCCTTGACCTCGATGCCCAGCGCACGCAGCACGTGGCGCGGCGCCTCGTATTCGCCGTTGTAGCGGCCCAGGTAGCACGGGTCGTGATAGGTCACGCTGTTGCCCTTGTGCTGCCCGAGGTTCAGGGCGCCGGCGTCGATGATTTCCGCCAGGTAGGTGCTGTGGTGCTGCACCAGGTAGTTGCCATCGAAGGCGCCGTATTCGTTTTTCAGTACGTGGAAGCTGTGGGGGTCGCAGGTGACGATGCGGTTGAAGCTGTATTTGGCCAGGGTCTGGATGTTGCGCTTGGCCAACAGCTGGAACGTCGCTTCATCGCCCAGGCGCCGGGCCACGTCGCCGCTGTCGCGCTCTTCGAGGCCGAGCACGGCGAAGTCGATTTTCGCCGCCTTCAGGACTTTGACGAACGCCCGCAGGGTACGCTGGTTGCGCATGTCGAAAGCGCCGTCGCCAACCCAGAACAGCACGTCGGTGGATTTCTTCTCGCTGAGCAGGTTCAGGTTCAAGTCCGCCGCCCAGTTCATCCGCCCGCCCGGGGCGAAGCCGCCCGGGTTGTCGGTGGCGATGAGGTTTTCCAGCACCTCGGCGCCCTTGTTCGGCGTCGCGCCTTTTTCCAGGGTCAAGTGCCGACGCATGTCGACGATGGCGTCGACGTGCTCGATCATCATCGGGCATTCCTCGACGCACGCTCGGCAAGTGGTGCAGGACCACAGGGTCTCGGCGTCCACCAGGCCGTTGACGATCGGCTGGTGTGGATTACCGCCATGTTCACCCACAGGCTTGCCTGGATAAGGGCTGCCGGCGAATTTCGCATCCGTGCCGCCGGCCAG
>NZ_JAOSHO010000970.1 GCF_025917275.1 Pseudomonas agronomica
GCCAGGACCGGGGCAACCTCGTCGAAGGCACGCGGATCATAGGGGAAACCGTGGAGCAGGATGATCGGCTCGCCGTTGGCGGGGCCGTGTTCTTCGTAGGCGATGCGCAGCAGTGGCGTCACCGCGAAGTTGACCTTGGGCGCAGATGTCATGTTGGCCTCCGGCTTGAAGCGGTTGTGGTCAGGCGGGCTCCTGGTTTACATACTTGGCTCGGTCTGGCGTGAACGTCACGACCATGCTCGTGCTCGAGCAGGTCAGTGTGCGTTCCCGGGTCAGGTCGATGTCCAGGTCTTCGCCACGCAGGCCCTGCCATTGGGCCAGGTACTTGAGACAACCGAACTTGGCGGTTTTCTTCAGGCTACGGCTGACCCCGCCTTTCCAACCCAGCACCGGCAGCTCACCGTTGAGGCACCGTTGCGCCAGCTCGGGAAATCTCGCCGCCCGGTCGCGGCCGATTTCCCAGCATTTGATCAGGCCCTTGTCCTGGTCGTCCCAGAGCTCTTCGCGAGTCAGCCCTGATCGGGGCTCGGTGGTGATGGAGCGTTTGATATGGGTCATGTCGGATCCTTGAATCGGGTTTTATCGGGCAGCTCCGCTGCACCCTTGCGTGCATCGATCTTAGGAGAGGGTTGCGGGGCTGGCAACCTGGCACGGGAATAAGTATGAAATGTGGACGGTCGCCG
>NZ_JAOSHO010000971.1 GCF_025917275.1 Pseudomonas agronomica
GCCGTGCCAATCGCCTGGCCCACAAGCTCATCGAACTGGGCGTCGGCCCGGAAGTGCGGGTGGGCGTGGCGATGCCGCGTTCGGAGCAGTTGCTGATCGCCTTGCTGGCGGTGCTCAAGGCCGGTGGTGCCTACGTGCCGCTGGACCCGGATTACCCGACCGAGCGCGTGGCCTACATGCTCGATGACAGTCGGGCGCAGGTGTTATTGACCGAGCAGGCGGTGGCGCAGACGTTGACGGTTCCGGCTGAAGCCGAAGTGCTGATGCTGGATCGGATTGAGTTGACTTCATACCCCTTAAAAGCACCGGTCACAGCGGTCAAACCAGACAACCTCGCCTACGTCATCTACACCTCCGGCTCCACCGGCCAACCCAAGGGCGTGGCCATCGCCCACCGCAACGTCCTGGCGCTGATCGACTGGTCCAAGACCGTCTACAGCCGCGACGACATCCAAGGCGTACTTGCTTCAACTTCAGTGTGCTTCGACCTGTCGGTATGGGAGCTCTTCGTGACCCTGGCCAACGGCGGCTCGCTGATCATCGCCCGCAACGCCCTGGAACTGCCGCACCTGCCGGCCCGCGACCAGGTGCGCCTGATCAACACCGTGCCCTCGGCCATCGCCGCGTTGCAGCGCAGCGGTGAGATTCCGCCAAGCGTGCGCATCATCAACCT
>NZ_JAOSHO010000972.1 GCF_025917275.1 Pseudomonas agronomica
AGGCCGGGGCCGGTATGAAAGGCGAATTTGAGCGGCGGCTTAACGGTGTGATCGAGGGTGTAAAGACGTCGCCCAGCCCCATCATTCTATTTATCGACGAAGCCCATACCTTGATTGGCTCGGGTGGTAATGCCGGTGGCTCCGATGCGGCCAATCTGCTCAAGCCGGCCCTGGCCCGAGGTGAGCTGCGCACCATCGCGGCGACAACCTGGACGGAATACAAAAAATATTTCGAGAAGGATCCAGCCCTTGCCCGTCGCTTCCAACCGGTGCGATTGCACGAGCCGACCGTCAGCGAGGCGGTGACCATCCTGCGGGGGCTGGCCCGGGTCTACGAGGCGAGCCACGGTATCTATCTGCGCGATGATGCGGTGGTCGCGGCGGCGCAATTGTCAGCACGCTACCTGGCGGGCCGCCAGTTGCCGGACAAGGCGGTCGATGTGCTGGATACCGCATGTGCTCGTGTGCGCATCAGCCTTGCTGCCGCGCCGCAATGCCTTGAGCGTCTGCGTGGCGAACGGGCCGAAGATGAGCGCCAGCACCAGGCGTTGTGTCGCGACGCAGAGGCCGGCTTGTCCATCGATGCCCAAGCATTGGAAGCGCTGCGAGCACGACTGAAGGCCATCGAGGAGGAGTGCCAGTCGCTGGAAGTCCAATGGACAGAGCAGCGCG
>NZ_JAOSHO010000973.1 GCF_025917275.1 Pseudomonas agronomica
GCAGACCGTCGCTGACGTCAGTCGTTACTCGGCTTGTTGATCGCCTGCAACACATACTGCGGCATGGCGAACGCGCCGATGTGGATCTCGGGGTTGTAGTAGCGCGTCACGATGCCGCTGCCGATGAACCGCTCGCGCAGGGTTTCACGGGACAGCTTGCGGTAGGCTGTATCAGTCGAACCCCAGGCGAAGGTCATGGCGCCGCCGATGTAGGTCGGCACGGCAGCCTGGTAGAAATGCCAGTCGGCGAACAGGCCACGCAGGCGTCCGGCGGTGGTCTGGACTTCGCCCAGTTGCATGAACGGCGTGCCGTTCTGGGTCACCAGGATTCCGCCCTCGTTCAGGCAACGGCGGCAGGCCTGGTAGAAATTTTCCGAAAACAGCACCTCGCCCGGACCGATCGGGTCGGTGGAGTCGGAAATGATGACGTCGAATTTTTCCTCGGTGGTGGCGACGAAACGCATGCCGTCGTCGATTACCAGGTTCAGGCGCGGATCGTCGTAGGCGCCCTTGGAGTGGCTGGGCAGGAACTCCTTGCACATGTCCACCACGGTGCCGTCGATTTCGACCATGGTTATGTGCTCGATGCCCGCATGCTTGGTCACTTCCCGCAGCATGCCGCCGTCGCCACCACCAATGATCAAGACACGCTTGGCCGCGCCATGGGCC
>NZ_JAOSHO010000974.1 GCF_025917275.1 Pseudomonas agronomica
GGAGCAAGCTCCCTCGCCACAGGGGTTGTCGTGTGTCAGTGGCCTGAACCTACCCGCGCCAGCGAGGCGCGGCGATCAATGGCTTCGCACAGTCGCCGCTTCTGCGCCTCCCAAACGTCGGCGTCGACCCGGACCGAACGCATCAACACCAGCATCGCTGCCTTGGCATTCAGGTATTCAACCCATGCATCCCGGGCCTTGAGCCTGTGTCGTTCTTCATCGCTCATGTCCATGCGCCGCAACGCCAGGACACATTCATCCTGGATCAATGGCCCAAGGGTCATCTGGATCCGATGAGGTGCCTTGAAACCTGCCGTACCGGCGACGATCTCCCGCACCCGGTCCAGGCCCCATTCCAGCGCTTGGGAAAGTGGTTCGCGCAAGGCACGGTCATGGAATTCCTCGACCCAGACCGAGCCGTTCCGGCGGTAAACACAGACGAAGACTTGCGTCATGCTCTGCTGGTTTATGCGAGCCTGGACCTCAACTTGCGTGCCGTCCTCAAGCGTTTCTTCGTGGTTGCGTCCCGGCAACCGGCTGTTCATCCAAAGCCAATACTGTGCGCTTCTACGTCGCATCCCGTTGCCCTCCCCCTAAGGAACAAGGAGTAAGGCACACGGGCAAGGTTATTTCCAGCCGCGAAAAGTGCGCTCCGGACGAATGACA
>NZ_JAOSHO010000975.1 GCF_025917275.1 Pseudomonas agronomica
GGTGACGGCGGTTCATCCAGGCCCGGGCGGCGAGGGTGGTGATCAACAATCCCAGGGTCCCGGCAAAATACCGGTGGATCATTTCGTTCCAGCCTTTATGCGCTTCCACCGGCGTGTCGGGAAAGTGCAGCTCGGCATGGGCCAGTTGGGCTTCGCCCTTGGGCACGCTGATGAAACCGTAGCAACCGGGCCAGTCGGGGCAACCGAGACCGGCGTGGGTCAGCCGTGTATAGGCGCCCAACAGCACGACGATCAATGCCAGCAACGTGGCGAATAGCGCGAGGCGAAATCCAGGCTTGGCCATGTCGGTGCCCTTATCCGATGTTCGACAGTTTCAGCAGATGGCGCAGGTCGTTAAGCAGATCCTTGCCCTTGACCCGGGCGTCGTAGCGCAGCACCAGGTTGCTGTGGGGATCGATGATCCACAGCTGCGCACCGCCAGAACCCTGGGCGCCTTTCTGATAGGCCGGCAGGTCCAGCGGGTAGCGTTGCAACTGCGGGTACTCGCGTTTCAATTGCGCCTCATATTCGCCGTCCAACGGTTGCGCGACCGCCAGGGCGTGACTGGCGCGACCGGCTTCACGGCCCAGGCCGATCTGCACCTGCCGGGCCAGGTAGACCAGTTGCCGGCAATCCACCGAACACTCCTGCGGCGCCGTCACC
>NZ_JAOSHO010000976.1 GCF_025917275.1 Pseudomonas agronomica
CGGGGGCGGAACTACAGGTATAGCCAATGTGCGGAGTTTTGCCTGTTCAGCGCAGCCGCGCCATCGCCAGCGTATCGACCCAGCGCCCATCACGCACGGCGTAGTCGCGCAGCAGGCCTTCGGTCTCGAAGCCGAATTTGCGGTACAAGCCGATGGCTGCTTCGTTGTCGGCATACACCGTCAACTCGACCCGCCGCAGGTTCATCCAGTTGTCCGCCACGTCCAGCGCCGCGGCCAACAGCATCGAGCCCACACCCTTGCCCTGCCAGGCGACCGCGACGCCCATGCCGAGGTTGGCGCAGTGAGCCCGACGAACGCGAGAAAACTGTTCCAGGCCCAGGTTGCCGATGACGTCGCCCTGATGCAGGGCCACCAGTTTCAGCTGGCGCTCGTCATTTGTTGACAGACGTTGACGCCAGACCTCCGCGGACTGAAAAGGCATCTGCAATACCTGGCGGGTAACGGCAGGGTCGTTGTAGAGCGCGGTGACGCCGGGGATATGGGCCTCAGTAAAACGCGCAAGGGTGATCGAGGATTCGGACATTGGGGCTCCTTCCTGGAGACGCGACATGGCCGGCAACTATAAGCCGGTGGTCGTTGCACAGGCGAGCTTGTGATTTCGGTATTCCATCGGCCGCCTTCGCGAGCAGGCTCGCTCCCAC
>NZ_JAOSHO010000977.1 GCF_025917275.1 Pseudomonas agronomica
GGGAGCAAGCTCCCTCGCCATGGGATGCCTGAAAGTCAGTTGGCAGGCGGGACACTGAAAAACGGCACATCCCCCAACACCGTCGCCCGATGCATGACGCGTCGGGCTGGGCGGTAGTCGTCCACGGCGAAATGCTGGGTCACGCGGTTGTCCCAGAACGCCACGTCATTGGCCTGCCAGCGCCAGCGAACGGTGAATTCCGGGCGCGTGGAGTGGGCAAACAGCAGTTTCAGGATCGCCTCGCTTTCGCTTTCCGACAGCTCGTTGATGCGAGTGGTAAAGCCTTCGTTGACGAACAGCGAGCGACGACCGCTCACCGGATGTGTACGAATCACTGGATGGGACAACGGTGGATTTTTCCGTCGTGCTTCTTCCCAGCGCGCCAAGTCCTCGGCGGAGTTGCCAAAGCGCTCCAGCGGAAACGAACGGGTGAAATCGTGGGTCGCTGTCAGTCCTTCCAGCAAACTTTTCAACGGCGCCGACAGGGCTTCGTAGGCAGCGATGCCGCTGGCCCACAACGTGTCGCCGCCAAACGCCGGCAGCAGCTTGGCGCTGAGCACGGCGCCCATGGCAGGGGTCGGCAGGAAGGTCACGTCGGTGTGCCACACGGCATTATCGCGAACGTCAGTGACGGCGGTGTCGAGCACCAGCACTTCGGG
>NZ_JAOSHO010000978.1 GCF_025917275.1 Pseudomonas agronomica
TATTGGGCTGTCAGTAGATAGCCCCCGCCGTGCTTGCAGGTGCCGCTGAATCCTTGAACGCTGCCGCCAGGCTTTGCAGCCCGCGCATCAGCACCGTGGTGTCCACGCCGACCGCGACGAACGCCGCGCCCAGTTCGATGTAGCGCCTGGCCAAGGCCTGGTCGGCGCTGAGAATGCCGGCGGCCTTGCCGGCTGTGCGGATGCGGGCGATGGCGTCTTCGATTGCCGCCTGCACCTCGGGGTGACCCGGGTTGCCGCGGTGGCCCATCGAGGCACTCAGGTCCGCCGGCCCGATGAACACCCCGTCGACGCCTTCTACAGCCGCGATGGCGTCGAGGTTGGCCAGGCCTTCACGGTTCTCGATCTGCACCAGCAGGCACATCTGTTCATCGGCATGGTCGAGATAACCAGCGATGCTGTTCCAGCGCGACGCGCGAGCCAGCGCGCTGCCGACGCCGCGCACGCCCTTGGGCGGGTAGTGAATGGCCTTGACCAGCTCTTGCGCCTGTGCGGCGCTCTCGACCATCGGGATCAACAACGTCTGCGCGCCAATGTCGAGCACTTGCTTGATCAGCGCCGTGTCGCCGATGACCGGGCGAATCACCGGTTGGCTGGGGTAGGGCGCCACGGCCTGGAGCTGGCCGAGCATGCCGCGCAG
>NZ_JAOSHO010000979.1 GCF_025917275.1 Pseudomonas agronomica
TTCGCGAGCAGGCTCGCTCCCACCTTGGCTCAGTGTTTCCCACCTTGGCTCAGCGTTTTTCCAGGGCCATATTCAGCGCCAGCACGTTCACCACCGGCGGGCCCACCAAGGGCCGCTCGGTGTTGTCGTCGAGCAACTGCTGCAACGTCGACACCGGCACATTCCTGGCGGCGGCGACTCGCGCCAGTTGATAGGCAATCGCCGCCGGAGGCAAGTGCGGATCCAGCCCACTGCCGGAGGTGGTCAGCAGCGCCAGGGGCACCGGGCCCTGATTGGGAACTTGCAGCTTATGGGCGTCATCGATCACGCGGGTGGCCAGCGCCGGGTTGCTGGGCGAAAGATTGCTTGCGCCGCTGGCCACTGTGGCAAAGGCACCTGCCGAGGGGCGCGGATGAAACCAGCCGTCGCCGATGAAATCCTGGGCGATCAACCGGGAGCCTCGGACTTTTCCGTCGGCATCATGGACCAGGCTGCCGTTGGCCTGGTCCGGGAAGGCGACTTGCGCCACACCGGTGACGAGCAATGGATAGGCGACGCCAGTGAGCAGCGTCATCAGGAGTAACAGGCTCAAGGCCGGGCGAATCAGGGTGAACATTTTTTAGAACCTCAAGGGTGTACACACCGTGGCGAGGGAGCTTGCTCCCGCT
>NZ_JAOSHO010000098.1 GCF_025917275.1 Pseudomonas agronomica
CAATGGCCGACCCCGTCTGCGCCAGGCGCGCGCATTCGTCGTCGCACAGGTGAACGCCGTGGGCGAACACCGAGCGTTCGCCGAGCAGTTGGTAGTGGTCGTAGACGTCCAGGTAGCCCTTGCGCTCGGGGAACAGTTCCTTGACCCATTGCACTTCCTGCAGGTTTTCACTGATATGGGTCTGCATGTACAGGTCCGGGTATTCGCTGAGCAATTGGCCGGCCAGGCTCAGTTGTTCCGGGGTGCTGGTCGGCGCGAAGCGCGGGGTCACGGCGTAGTGCAGGCGGCCCTTGCCGTGCCAGCGCTCGATCAGCGCCTTGCTCTCGGTGTAGCTGGATTCGGCGGTGTCGACCAGATAGTCGGGGGCGTTGCGATCCATCATCACCTTGCCGGCGATCATGCGCAGGTCGAGTTTCTCGGCCACTTCGAAAAACGCATTCACTGATTGCGGGTGCACGCTGCCGAACACCAGGGCGGTGGTGGTGCCGTTGCGCAGCAGTTCCTTGACGAAAATATCCGCCACTGTCTCGGCATGGGCCTTGTCGGCGAATTGGCTTTCGCAGGGGAAGGTGTAGGTGTTGAGCCAATCCAGCAGTTGCTCTCCATACGCGCCGACCATGCCGGTTTGCGGCAGATGGATGTGGGTGTCGATGAAGCCGGGGGTGATCAGCGCGTCCTGGTAATGCGTGATCTCGATGTCCGTCGCCAGGGTCGGCAGCAGGTCGCTGGCGTGGCCGATGGCGCTGATCTGGCCGTTTTCCACCACCAGCAGGCCGTCCTCGAAATATTCATAGGACGCCTCGATGCCCACTTCGGCCGGGTCGGCGAGGCTGTGGAGCAGGGCGGCGCGGTAGGCTTTGCGTGTCAGGGGCATGGTCTGTCTCGATAAAAAGATTAACGCTGGCTGCGGCGTGAAACCGGCAGCAACTTGGCAATGGGTTCGGCGCGCGAGGTGTGCTGGCCGAAGTCCGCGTTATAGGTGGCGATGATTTCGCCGGCGATGGAGATGGCGATTTCCACAGGCAACTTGCCTTTGACTTCGCCGATGCCCATCGGGCAACGCATGCGTTGCAGGGTGCCGCTGTCGAAGCCGCGATCGCGCAGGCGATGTTCGAACTTGACCCGTTTGGTCTTCGAGCCGATCAGGCCGAAGTAGGCAAAGTCGTTGCGCTTGAGGATTGCGGCGCTCAGTTCCAGGTCGAGCTGGTGATTGTGCGTCATGACGATGCAGTAGCTACCGGTGGGCAACTCGTCGACTTCATCCAGCGGGTCTTCAGTGACAATTTTGCGCACGCCATGGGGCAGGTGTTCGGGAAACTCGGCTTCCCGCGAGTCGATCCAGCGCACCCGGCAAGGCAGGCTCGCCAGCAACGGCACCAGGGCGCGGCCGACGTGGCCGGCGCCGAACACGGCGATCTGCGCCTGGACCTGGCCCATGGGTTCGAACAGCAGCACGGTCACGCCGCCGCAGCACTGGCCAAGGCTGGCGCCGAGGCTGAAGCGCTCCAGATGTGTGTTCTGCTGGCCGCTGGCGAGCATCCGCCGAGCGATTTCCATGGCCTTGTATTCCAAGTGTCCGCCACCAATGGTGTCGAACGCCTGGCTGGCGCTGATGACCATCTTCGAACCGGCATTGCGCGGGGTGGAGCCGAGCTCTTCGATGATCGTCACCAGCACGCACGGTTCACCGCGGGTTTGCAGGTCGGCGAGGGCACTGATCCAGTTGTACATATTCACCTCGACATCTCTGTTGTCTGTTCCGGCCTCATCGCGAGCAAGCTCGCTCCCACAGGGGATTGTGAAAACCGACCCTACGTGGGAGCGAGCTTGCTCGCGATAGCCGCGCTGCGGTCCTAAAGCGAAGCCAACTCGGCCTCAATTTGCGCAGGTTCCACAGCCTTCAACTGCCGCATCTGCTCACACCCCCACAACACCCGCTCCGGCGTCGCCGGCGCGTCGATCTTCGGTTGATGCTGGTAGTCCCCGAGGCTCGCCACGGCGTCCTTGATGGCGCACCACGCGGCGATGCCGAGCATGAACGGCGGTTCGCCCACGGCCTTGGAATGGAACACCGTGTCTTCGGGGTTCTTGCGGTTTTCCACCAGCTTGACCCGCAAATCCAAAGGCATGTCAGCGACGGCGGGGATCTTGTAGCTGGCCGGGCCGTTGGTCATCAGCTTGCCCTTGTCGTTCCACACCAGCTCTTCCATGGTCAGCCAGCCCATGCCCTGGATGAAGCCGCCCTCGACCTGGCCGATGTCGATGGCCGGGTTCAGCGAGGCGCCGACGTCGTGGAGGATGTCGGTGCGCAGCATCTTGTACTCGCCGGTGAGGGTGTCGACGATCACTTCGGCACACGCCGCGCCGTAGGCGTAGTAATAGAACGGCCGACCACGGGCCTGGCTGCGGTCGTAGTAGATTTTCGGGGTCTTGTAGAAGCCGGTGCTCGACAGCGAGACCTGGGCGAAATACGCCTGTTGCACCAGCGCCTCGAAGGTCAGGATGTGATCGCGCACCCGCACGTGGCCGTTGTGGAATTCCACGTCTTCTTCGCTGACCTTGTACTGCCGCGCGGCGAATTCCACCAGGCGCCGCTTGATGGTTTCGGCGGCATTCTGCGCAGCCTTGCCGTTCAGGTCGGCACCGCTCGAGGCCGCGGTCGGCGAGGTGTTCGGCACCTTGTCGGTGTTGGTCGCGGTAATCTGCACGCGGTCCATTTCCACCTGGAATACTTCGGCCACCACTTGGGCAACCTTGGTGTTCAGGCCCTGGCCCATTTCCGTGCCGCCATGGTTGAGATGGATGCTGCCGTCGGTGTAGACGTGGATCAACGCGCCGGCCTGGTTGAGGAAGCTGGCGGTGAACGAAATGCCGAACTTCACCGGCGTCAGCGCCAGACCCTTTTTCAGGATCGGGCTGCCTGCGTTGTAGCGGCGAATCGCTTCGCGGCGCTCGGCGTATTGGCTGCTTTGTTCGAGCTCGGCGGTCATCTCTTCGAGCATGTTGTGCTCGACGGTCTGGTAGTAATGCGTGACGTTGCGCTCGGTCTTGCCGTAGTAGTTGGCCTTGCGCACCGCCAGGGGATCGAGCCCCAGGTGCCGGGCGATGGCATCCATGACTTCTTCAATGGCGACCATGCCTTGGGGCCCGCCAAAACCTCGGTAAGCGGTGTTCGACGCGGTGTTGGTCTTGCAGCGATGGCCGTTGATGGTCGCGTCGCCCAGGTAGTAGGCATTGTCGGCGTGAAACATCGCGCGGTCGACGATCGAGGCCGACAGGTCCGGCGAGCAGCCACAGTTGCCGGCCAGCTCCAGGGCGATGCCATGCAGGCGCCCGGTACTGTCGAAGCCGACGTCGTATTCGATGTAGAAGGGGTGGCGCTTGCCGGTCATCAGCATGTCTTCGACCCGGGGCAGGCGCATCTTGGTGGGCTGGCCGGTGAGGTGCGCGATCACGGCGCACAGGCACGCCGGGCTGGCGGCCTGGGTTTCCTTGCCGCCGAACCCGCCGCCCATGCGGCGCATGTCCACCACGACCTTGTTCATCGATACGCCCAGTACCTCGGCCACCAGCTTCTGCACTTCGGTGGGGTTCTGGGTCGAGCAGTAGACGATCATGCCGCCGTCTTCGGTGGGCATCACCGAGGAAATCTGGGTTTCCAGGTAAAAGTGCTCCTGGCCGCCGATGTGCAGCGAGCCCTGGATGCGATGCTCGGCGCTCGCCAGTGCCGTGGCTGAATCGCCCCGCTGGTGGGTGTGGCTGTCCAGCACGAAATGCCGTTTGCGCAGCGCCTCGACCACGTCCAGCACCGGTTCGAGGTCTTCGTATTCGATGATCGCGGCCATGGCCGCCTTGCGTGCGGTCTCAAGGTCCTTGGCCGCGACGGCCAGCACCGGTTGACCAACGAACTGTACATCGTCGATCGCCAGCAGCGGGTCGCCGGGCAGCAGCGGGCCGATGTCCTTCAGGCCGGGAATGTCCTGGTGGGTAATGGCGATGCGCACGCCTTCGAAGGCGTAGCAGGGCGCGGTGTCGATGCGCAGGATTCGGGCGTGGGCGCGGTCCGACAGCCGGGCATAAACGTGCAACTGGTTCGGGAATTCCAGGCGGTCATCGATGTATTGCGCTTCGCCGGACACGTGCTTGGCGGCGCTGTCGTGCTTGACGCTGCGGCCCACGCCAGTGGTGAGGTCGCGGGCGAACAGTTCGGCCAGTTCGGCTTGGGTCTTCTCTACGGCGTGATGGTTAGACATAAGCGGTCACCCGAGTCTCGATGTGCGGCGTTTGCAGCTCGATGAAGTATTTGCGCAGCAGGTTGCGGGCGCTGAGCAGGCGGTACTCCTTGCTGGCGCGGAAGTCCGACAGCGGCGTGAAGTCCTCGGCCAGGGCGATGCAGGCGCGTTCGACGGTGCTGTTTATCCAC
The DNA here is from genome assembly GCF_025917275.1 of Pseudomonas agronomica. Lineage (GTDB taxonomy): Bacteria > Pseudomonadota > Gammaproteobacteria > Pseudomonadales > Pseudomonadaceae > Aquipseudomonas > Aquipseudomonas agronomica. The sequence goes on from NZ_JAOSHO010000098.1 coordinate 4,424, forward strand.
GGCGCACCGATCAAGACGGCTTCGCAATGCTTGGCGCGCTTGGGTGTGGCAGCCATGCCGCCGAAGGCGATGCGAGCGTCCTGGACCACACCGTTTTCGATGCGCAGGTTGAACGCCGCGCAGACTGCGGAAATGTCATCGTCCAGTCGCTTGGACACTTTATAGGCACGGAACGCCTGCTCGACGGTGGCCCGGGGCACGACGATCTTCTCGATGAATTCGCTTTCCTGCCGGGCGGTGACCCGATAGTCAATGAAATAGTCTTCCAGGGCCAACGTGCGACGGACCTGGCCCTTGCACAGCACGATCTGCGCGCCAAGGGCGATCAGCAGGGGCGGTGAGTCGCCAATCGGCGAGGCGTTGCCGATGTTGCCGCCCAGGGTGCCCTGGTTGCGGATCTGCAACGAGGCGAAGCGCTGGAGCAATTCGCCGAAGTCCGGGTATTCGGCTTGCAGGGCTTCGTAGCAATCGGAAAGAGGGGTGGCGGCGCCGATTTCCAGGCGATCGTCGAAACGCTCGATGCGCTTGAGTTCGGCGACGTTGCCCACGTAGATCATCACCGGCAGGGTGCGATGAAATTGCGTGACTTCCAAGGCCAGGTCGGTGCCGCCGGCCAGCAGCCGAGCTTGCGGGTAGGCGTCGTAGAGGTCGGCCAGGTCGGCCACGGTCAGCGGCACCAGGCAGCGCTTGTCGCCGCTGTTGAGTTCGCCGGTTTCGGTCGGCGCGATGGCTTTCAGGCGGGCGATGGTCTCGGCCTCGCGGGCATCGAACTGGTCCGGCTGTTTGCCGCAACAGGCCTGGTCGGCGGCGGCCAGGATCGGCCGATAGCCGGTGCAGCGGCACAGGTTGCCGGCCAGGGCTTCGTGGGCCTTGTGGGCGTCGGGTTGTTCGCTGTTCTTCTGCAAGGCGAACAATGACATGACGAAGCCTGGGGTGCAGAAACCGCACTGCGAACCGTGGTAATCGACCATCGCTTGCTGGACGCTGTGCAGTTGGCCGTTGTGCTTGAGGTCTTCGACGCTGATCAGTTGCTTGCCGTGCAACGACGAGACGAACGTCAGGCACGAATTGAGGCTGCGATAGCGAACGCGTTCGCGGCCATCCGCATCCGTGTCCAATTCGCCCACCACCACCGTGCACGCACCGCAGTCGCCGCTGGCGCAGCCTTCCTTGGTGCCGGGTTTGCCGACGTGCTCGCGCAAATAGTTGAGCACAGTCAGGTTCGGGTCCAGGGCATGCTCGCTACGGAGTTCCTGGTTGAGTAAAAACTGGATCACGGAAGGCCTCGCAGATTCATTATTGTTGTATCGACGTGGGCTGAATTTAGCAGTTCTGACTTTTCGGTCAATGATTTTCTGACTTAAAGGTCAAGAAATACTGTTTTGTCGATAAAACCCTGTGGGAGCGAGCTTGCTCGCGATAGCGGTCTGTCAGCTTGCATCCATACTGAATGTACCGCCGCCATCGCGAGCAAGCTCGCTCCCACAGGTTTCGCTTCAGGGCAAACTCCTTAACTTTTTTGCTTATATCGTGCCAAAACCCGGTGCAGGCCCTGCGCCATGACGTATCGAGTGCGCTACACTGCGCCGCTTGTGCAGATCGAAGAGTTTGAAGGACAACCATGACGTTCAAGGCCCCGGACAGCCTCGCCGAACAAATCGCCCACCATCTCGCCGAGCGCATCATTCGCGGCGAAATGAAGCCGGGAGAGCGCATCCAGGAGCAGAAGGTCACGCTGGCGCTCAATGTCAGCCGTGGTTCGGTCCGCGAGGCTCTGCTGATCCTGGAGCGACGCCATTTGATCGCGATCCTGCCGCGCCGTGGGGCGCATGTCACCGAGCTGACCGAACACAACGTGCGCAGTCTCTGCGCATTGATGAGTGAGCTTTACATCCTGCTGGGCAACGCCGTGGCCCATGGTTGGAAAGAACAGGCCGACATGGCACCGTTCGTCGCGATCCAGCAGCGTCTCAACGACGCCTATGCGCGCCAGGACATCCGCACCTTCGTCGACGAAAGCTTCAGCGTGATGCGCGCCGCGTATCCCTTTGCCAACAATCCGTACTTGCAGGAAACCGTCGAGAACCTGCAGCCGGCAATGAGCCGCGCCTACTTCCTGGCCCTGGAGCAGCGCAAGGCTGAAATGAGCGAATTCGTCGACCTGTTCCAGCGCCTGCTCGTTGCGGTGCTGGCCCGTGATTTGCCGCAGATCCGCATCGTGCTGACGGCTTACGCCCAGCGCAGTTGCGACCTGGTGGTTTCAGCCCTGACGAAGGCCTGAACGTGCGCCTCAAGTGCATCAAGCTGGCGGGGTTCAAATCCTTCGTCGATCCGACCACGGTGAACTTCCCCAGCAACATGGCGGCGGTGGTCGGGCCCAATGGCTGCGGCAAGTCGAACATCATCGACGCCGTGCGCTGGGTGATGGGCGAAAGCTCGGCCAAGAACCTGCGTGGCGAGTCGATGACCGACGTCATCTTCAATGGTTCCACCAGTCGCAAGCCGGTCAGCCAGGCGAGCATCGAGTTGGTCTTCGATAACTCCGACGGCACGCTGATTGGCGAGTACGCGGCCTACGCGGAAATCTCCATTCGGCGCAAAGTGACCCGCGACAGCCAGAACAGCTATTTCCTCAATGGCGCCAAGTGCCGGCGTCGCGACATCACCGACATCTTCCTGGGTACCGGCCTGGGCCCGCGCAGCTATTCGATCATCGAACAGGGCATGATCTCCAAGCTGATCGAGGCCAAGCCCGAGGACCTGCGCAATTTCATCGAGGAAGCCGCCGGTATCTCCAAGTACAAGGAGCGGCGCCGCGAGACCGAAAACCGCATCCGTCGAACCCACGAAAACCTCGCCCGCCTGACCGACCTTCGCGAAGAACTCGAACGCCAACTCGAACGCCTGCACCGTCAGGCCGAAGCCGCGAAGAAGTACCAGGAATACAAAGGCGAGGAGCGCCAACTCAAGGCCCAGTTGTCGGCCCTGCGCTGGCAGGCGTTGAACGAGCAGGTCGGCCAGCGCGAGGCGATCATTGGCAACCAGGAAGTCAGCTTCGAAGCGCTGGTGGCCGAACAACGCAACGCCGATGCCGCCATCGAGCGCCTGCGCGATGGGCACCACGAACTGTCCGAGCGCTTCAATCTGGTGCAGGGGCGCTTCTATTCCGTGGGCGGTGACATTGCCCGGGTCGAGCAAAGCATCCAGCACGGCCAGCAGCGCTTGCGCCAGTTGCAGGACGATCTGAAGGAAGCCGAACGCGCGCGCCTGGAAACCGAATCGCACCTGGGCCACGACCGCACATTATTGCTGACGCTCGGTGAAGAGCTGGAGCGACTCACGCCGGAGCAGGAACTCACCAGCGCCGCCGCCGAGGAGGCTGCTGCGGCGCTGGAAGAAGCCGAGCTGACCATGCACGGTTGGCAGGAGCAGTGGGACAGCTTCAACCTGACCTCCGCCGAGCCGCGGCGCCAGGCTGAAGTCCAGCAGTCGCGTATCCAGCAGTTGGAAACCAGCATGGAGCGCCTGGCCGAGCGTCAACGGCGTCAGTCCGAAGAGCGTGCATTGCTCGCGGCCGACCCGGAGGATGCCGCCATCCTGGAGCTGAGCGAGCAGCTCGCCACCAGCGAAGCCACGCTCGAAGATTTGCAGGCCAGCGAAGACGCCCAGGTCGAACGCCTCGAACAACTGCGCCAGGCCTTGCAACTGGCCCTGCAGAACCAGCAACAGGCCCAGGGCGAACTTCAGCGGCTCAATGGACGGCTGGCCTCGCTGGAAGCCTTGCAGCAAGCCGCGCTGGACCCGGGCACCGGCACCGCCGAATGGCTGCGCGATCAACATCTGGCCGAGCGTCCGCGCCTGGCCGAAGGCCTCAAGGTCGATGCCGGGTGGGAGCTGGCGGTGGAAACCGTATTGGGCGCCGACCTTCAAGCGGTCCTGGTCGATGATTTCGCCGGCTTCGACCTCTCCGGCTTCAGCCAGGGCGATCTGCGCCTGCTCAGCCCGGCCGGCGACGGCGTGCGGATGCCGGGCAGCCTGTTGGACAAAGTCGAGGCCCAGGTCGATCTGTCGCCCTGGCTGGGGCAGGTCAAGCCGGTGGACAGCCTTGAGCAGGCCTTGGCTTTGCGCGGGCAACTGGCGTCCGGCGAAAGCCTGATCAGCCGGGATGGCTATTGGGTTGGCCGACATTTCCTGCGGGTGCGTCGGGCCAGTGAAGCCGAGAGCGGCATGCTTGCGCGAGGCCAGGAAATCCAGCGTCTGGTCGCCGAGCGCGAAGAGCGCGAGGCCAGCGTCGAAGCCCTGGAAACCGAATTGCAAAACCTGCGGGCGCAACAGCGTCAACAGGAAAACGGTCGCGAACATTTGCGTCGCTTGTTGCAGGACGAAGCGCGCCAGCAGGGCGAGCTCAAGGCGCAACTGTCGGCCGGCAAAGCCAAGGTCGAACAATTGGCCCTGCGCCGCACGCGTCTTGATGAAGAAATCGCCGAGTTGGGCGAGCAGCGGGCGTTGGAACACGAACAGATCGGCGAGGCGCGCTTGCAATTGCAGGACGCCCTTGACGCGATGGCGGTGGATACCGAGCAGCGCGAATTGCTGCTGGCCCAGCGCGACAGCCTGCGCGAACGCCTCGACCGCGTGCGCCAGGAAGCGCGTCAGCACAAGGATCACGCTCATCAATTGGCGGTACGCCTGGGCTCGCTCAAGGCGCAATACGATTCCACTCGCCAGGCGTTGGAGCGCCTGGAAATGCAATCCGAGCGCCTGACCGAAAAGCGCGAGCAACTGAGCCTCAATCTGGAAGAGGGCGAAGCGCCGCTGGAAGAGCTGCGCCTCAAGCTCGAAGAATTGCTCGACAAACGCATGAGCGTCGACGAAGAACTCAAGACCGCGCAGATCGCATTGGAAGACGCCGACCGCGAATTGCGCGACGCCGAGAAGCGCCGTAGCCAGGCCGAGCAGCAATCGCAACTGATACGCGGCCAGATGGAACAGCAGCGCATGGAATGGCAGGCCCTGACCGTGCGCCGCAAGGCCTTGCAGGACCAACTGCTGGAGGACGGCTACGACCTCAACGGCGTGCTAGCGACCCTGGTCGCGGGGGCGAACGAGAAGGACGCCGAGGAAGAGCTTGAACGCATCGCCCAGCGCATCCAGCGCCTGGGTGCGATCAACCTGGCCGCTATCGATGAATACCAGCAGCAGTCCGAGCGCAAGCGCTACCTGGACGCCCAGAACGACGATCTGGTGGAGGCGCTGGAAACCCTGGAAAACGTTATCCGCAAGATCGACAAGGAAACCCGCAACCGCTTCAAAGATACCTTTGATCAGATCAACGGCGGTTTGCAGGCACTTTTCCCGAAAGTTTTCGGTGGCGGCAGCGCCTATTTGGAACTGACGGGCGAAGATCTACTCGATACTGGGGTGACAATCATGGCGCGTCCTCCCGGCAAGAAGAACAGCACCATTCATTTGCTCTCCGGCGGTGAGAAAGCGCTGACGGCACTGGCCCTGGTCTTTGCCATCTTCAAACTGAACCCGGCGCCGTTCTGCATGCTCGACGAAGTCGATGCACCATTGGACGACGCTAACGTAGGCCGTTACGCACGGCTGGTGAAGGAGATGTCTGAAACGGTGCAGTTCATCTACATCACCCACAACAAGATCGCCATGGAGATGGCGGATCAGTTGATGGGGGTGACCATGCATGAGCCAGGTTGTTCGCGACTGGTGGCGGTGGATGTGGAGGAGGCCATGGCGATGGTGGACGCCTGAGCACGGTTGTAGGGCTGCTATTTCGAGCGCCGCGGGTGTTTTTACCCTTGGGGCTGATGTTCAATTCACAGATTGGGCACAAGCCTATGCGACAGACGGTGTAAAGTTGTCTTTGGTCGTGCTAGTTTAATGTCAATTTTTCGTATGCGTGGGCAAAACGCCATTCAGAACATAGAGTTGGCGCCACGTTTTAAAGCGGTTTGCAAATAGCTAAGCCCCTTATTTTTCAGCATTTTTATAGAGGCACGGGATTACATGGAAATCGGTCTGCGCGAGTGGCTGATCGTCATCGGCATCATTGTCATTGCCGGTATTCTTTTCGACGGCTGGCGTCGCATGCGCGGCGGCAAGGGGAAACTCAAGTTTCGCCTGGATCGCAGCCTGTCGAACCTGCCGGATGAAGATGACAGCGCCGAATTGCTTGGCCCGCCCAGGGTGCTCGACACGCACAAGGAGCCCCAGCTGGACGAGCATGACCTGCCGTCGATGAGCGCGCCTGCACGTGAGCCACGGGAGTCGGGTTCCAAGCGCGGCAAGCGCAACAGCGAGCCTTCCCAGGGCGACTTGAACCTGAACCTGGATCTCGATGGCGGCCCGGGCTTCAGCAGCCGTGACGGCGACTTCCCGGACGAGAGCAAGCCTTCCGGCGCCGACAAGGAACAGGCCCAGGCCGAAGAAGTACTGGTGATCAGCGTGATCTGCCGGGACCCGGCCGGCTTCAAGGGCCCGGCACTGTTGCAGAACATCCTCGAGAGCGGCCTGCGTTTTGGCGAGATGGACATTTTCCATCGCCACGAAAGCATGGCCGGTAATGGCGAGGTGTTGTTCTCCATGGCCAACGCGGTCAAGCCTGGCGTGTTCGACCTCGACGACATCGACCACTTCAGCACCCCGGCGGTGAGCTTCTTCCTCGGCTTGCCAGGCCCGCGTCATCCGAAGCAGGCCTTTGACGTTATGGTGGCTGCAGCGCGCAAGCTGTCCCAGGAACTCAACGGTGAATTGAAAGATGATCAGCGCAGCGTGCTGACCGCCCAGACCATTGAGCACTATCGCCAGCGCATCGTTGAATTCGAACGCCGGGCGCTGACCCAGAAGCGCTGAGGTCAAAGATCGCTGGCCCTGTAGGAGCTGCGAGTGCAACGAGGCTGCGATCTTTCCACTGACGATTGGGTCGTGAGCGAAAGATCAAAAGATCGCAGCCTCGTTGCACTCGGCAGCTCCTACGGCAGCTCCTACGGCTCCTCGGCACCTGCAGCGACCCAAGTATTGAGAATGAGCAGCCCAGGCTGCTCTTTTGCTTTATGAGAGAACACCATGAACGCCGTTGAAACCCGCATCCTAGAGCTGCGTGCCGAACTGGATCAGCATAACTATCGGTACCACGTGCTCGATGAACCGAGCATCCCGGACGCCGAATACGACCGCCTGTTCCACGAACTCAAGGCCCTGGAAGAGCAGCACCCGGAACTGGTGACCAGCGACTCCCCGACCCAGCGAGTCGGCAGCATGGCGCTGTCGGCGTTCAGCCAGGTGCGTCATGAGATCCCGATGCTCAGCCTGGGCAACGCGTTCGATGAAACGACGATGCGCGAGTTCGATCGGCGCGTGACAGAAGGCCTCGACCTGCCCCTGGGCGATTTGCTCGGCGGCGGTGCGGCGGTGGAATACAGTTGTGAACCGAAGCTCGATGGCCTGGCGGTCAGCCTGTTGTATCAGGACGGCATGCTGGTGCGCGGTGCCACGCGCGGTGACGGCACTACGGGCGAGGACATCAGCGTCAATGTGCGCACGGTGCGCAATATTCCCCTCAAGCTGCAGGGCAGCGGTTGGCCGCCGGTGCTGGAAGTGCGCGGCGAGGTGTACATGTCCAAGGCCGGTTTCGAGCGCCTCAACGCCACGCAACTGGAGGTGGGCGGCAAGACGTTCGCCAACCCGCGCAACGCAGCAGCCGGCAGTCTGCGCCAATTGGACTCCAGGATCACGGCCAACCGTCCCCTTGAGTTCTGTTGCTATGGCATCGGCCAGGTGACCTCGGACATCGCCGACACCCACATCGGCAACCTCAAGCAACTCAAGGCCTGGGGCATGCCCATCAGCCGTGAGCTGAAGCTGGCCCACGGCATCGACGAATGCCTGGATTACTACCGCGACATCGGCGAGCGACGCAATTCGCTGCCCTACGAAATCGACGGCGTGGTGTTCAAGGTCAACAGCATCGCCTCACAGCGCGAATTGGGTTTTCGTGCCCGCGAGCCGCGCTGGGCCATCGCCCATAAATTTCCTGCCAGCGAAGAGCTTACCGAGTTGCTGGACGTCGAGTTCCAGGTCGGCCGTACCGGTGCTGTCACACCCGTGGCGCGGCTAAAACCCGTCAAGGTGGCTGGCGTGACGGTGGCCAATGCCACGTTGCACAACATGGACGAAGTGGCGCGCCTGGGCCTGATGATCGGCGACACGGTGATCATTCGCCGCGCCGGCGACGTGATCCCGCAGGTGGTGCAAGTCGTCACCGAGCGCCGTCCGGACGATGCCCGCCCGGTGGAGGTGCCGCAGCAGTGTCCGGTTTGCGGTTCCCATGTCGAACGTACGCAGTTGATCAAGCGCAGCAAGGGGCGTGAGACCGTCAGCGAAGGTGCGGTGTACCGCTGCGTCGGTCGCCTGGCTTGTGGCGCGCAACTCAAGCAGGCGATCATCCATTTCGTCTCGCGGCGGGCGATGGACATCGAAGGGCTGGGCGAAAAAAGTGTCGAGCAGTTGGTGGACGAAGGGCTGGTGGGGTCGCCTGCCGACCTGTATGCGCTGACGTTCGAGCAAGTCGTCGACCTGGAAGGCTTCGCCGAGCTGTCGAGCAAGAATTTGCTGGCGGCCATCGTCGACAGCAAGCAGCCGAGCCTGGCGCGTTTCATCTACGCCCTCGGCATCCCGGACGTGGGCGAGGAGACCGCCAAGGTCCTGGCCCGCTCCCTCGGTTCGCTGGAGCGTGTGCAGGTGGCGTTGCCCCAAGTGCTGACGTACCTGCCGGATGTGGGACTGGAGGTTGCCCATGAGATCCACAGCTTCTTTGAGGACCCGCACAATCGCCAGGTCATCAAGGACCTGCTGCGCCACGGCCTGGAAATTCAGGATCAGGGCGAGTTGGGCGCGGAGTTCTCTGCCAGCACGACCCTGGGCGGCTTCCTAGACAAGCTGCACATTCCTTCAGTCGGCCCGGGCGGCGCGCAAAAATTGGCGGACAAGTTCGGTTCCCTCGAAGCGGTCATGAACGCCGACTGGCTGGACATGCGCCAGGCGCTGCCGGAAAAACAGGCCAACGCCGTGCGCGAGTTCTTCGCTGTCGCTGCCAATCGAGAGCAGGCCTTGGCCGCAGAGAAGCAACTGCAGGATTTCGGCATGCACTGGCTGAGCGAGAAAAAGGTCGTCGAAGGCTTGCCCGAAGCAGGGCACACCTGGGTATTGACCGGTTCGTTGGAGCTGATGAGTCGCGACGTCGCCAAGGACAAGTTGGAGAGCCTGGGGGCCAAGGTGGCTGGTTCCGTGTCGGCCAAAACCCATTGCGTGGTGGCCGGGCCGGGGGCGGGGTCAAAGCTGACCAAGGCCAATGAGCTGGGGCTCAAGGTGCTCGACGAACAAGCGTTTGTCGACTTTCTGAAGGGCCATGGCATCCCGGTCTGAGGGTGCACAGCTTTTGTGGCGAGGGAGCTTGCTCCCGC
>NZ_JAOSHO010000980.1 GCF_025917275.1 Pseudomonas agronomica
GTTGCCCTTGGCCGACATTGTCTTGGACATTCACTCCGGCGGCCGGACCCTGGATTTCCTGCCATTCGCCGCCTGCCACGTCTTGCCGGACAAGCAGCAACAGGCGCGCTGCGAGGCCGGCATGCTGGCGTTCAACGCGCCGTATTGCATGCGCATGCTGGAGCTGGACGCCGGGTCGATGTACGACACGGCCGCCGAATCCCAGGGCAAGGTGTTCGTCACCACCGAGCTGGGCGGCGGTGGTTCTTCCACCGCTCGCAGCGTGGCGATTGCCGAGCGTGGGGTGCGCAACCTATTGATCCACGCTGGCATTTTGCGGGGCTCGATCGAGCTACAGCCCTCGTTGGTGCTCGACATGCCGGACGCCAGTTGCTTCATCGCCAGCGAGCACAACGGCTTGCTGGAAATGTGCCGCGACCTCGGTGAAAACGTCATCCGGGGCGAGGTCGTGGCGCGCATCCACGACACCGCCCGCAGCGGCGTCGCCCCGGTGGAATACCGCGCCGCCCGCAGCGGCTTGCTCGCGGCCCGGCACTTTCCCGGGCTGGTGCAGTGCGGCGATACGTTGGTGGTGATTGCGGATGTGTTGGCTTGATAACAGCCAGCCACAAATCCCCTGTGGGAGCGAGCTTGCTCGCGA
>NZ_JAOSHO010000981.1 GCF_025917275.1 Pseudomonas agronomica
TCAGGGGGAGCCGGTTTCGTCACTTCTGCACTTGCACCCAACGCTCCTCCCGCGCCGCCACGCGAATCGCCGCCGCCAACCGCTCCACTTCCCAAGCCTCTTCGAAGTCCGTCCCGCTGGCGCCTTCGCCGGCGAGCGCCATGATCAGTTCCTGCACCTCCAACGTCTTCAATTCGTTGTACCCCAACTGGTGCCCGGCGGCTGGGCTGAATGCGGCATAGCCGGGTAAGTCCGGGCCGGCCAGCAAACGCTGGAAACCTGCCTGGCCGGCCCGGCAGACGCGCAGTTCGTTCAGCCGTTCCTGATCGAACGCCAGCGTGCCGAGGGTGCCGCTGATCTCGAAATTCAGGTGATTCTTGTAGCCGTGCTTGAGCCAACTGCTGCTCACCGTGCCCCGGGCACCGTTGGCGAAACGCAGCAGCGCATGGACCTGATCATCCACCGCAATGGCCCGTTGTTCAGCATTGCCAACGCTGGCAGGGCGTTGGTTGTGAACGGTCTGGCTGTCGGCACACACGGCTTCGACATTCCCCAACAAATGCCGGGCCATCGCCAGCAAATGGCTGCCCAGGTCCGCCAGCGCGCCACCGGCATGCTCGGCCTCGCAACGCCATGACCAGGGTGAGGTCGGGTCGG
>NZ_JAOSHO010000982.1 GCF_025917275.1 Pseudomonas agronomica
CTGGACGGCGAAGTCGACCACACCCGAGGCGCCAAGGGCACCTACGGCGAGGCCTATCACTACGGCGAACCCTACACGGTGCTGGGCGAGCGCTACGCCCTGGACGAGGACCTGCAAAGCGAAAGCGGTTTCTTCTACGCCCGCCTGCGCCACGAGCTCTACCTCAACGACCAGACCCGCCTCAGCGGCACCACCAGCAGCGCCATCCTCGCCCCGGCGCAGAAGCTCGAAATCACCGGCGGCGCGCCCCAGGCCTTCGGGCCCGGCGCGGTGATCGTCAGCCTGCGCACCGAAGCGGCCCGCGACCGCAGCTTCATCGCTCATTTCCAGGCCATTCCCTACTCGGAAACCGTCTGCTTTCGCCCGGCGCTGCTGCCCAAGCCGCGCATGAGCGGCACCATCCCCGCCCGCATCAGCCACCCGGTGGTCAACCCGCCGTACGCCGACCTCGACTTCGAAGGCCGCTACAAAGTGCGCTTCCTGTTCGACCGCGACACCTGGCAGCCCGGCCGCGAAAGCGCCTGGCTACGCCTGGCCCGACCCTACGGCGGCGACACCCACGGCCTGCACCTCCCGCTGCAGGCCGGCACCGAAGTGGCGATCGCCTTCGAACACGGCGACCCCGACCGCCCCTAC
>NZ_JAOSHO010000983.1 GCF_025917275.1 Pseudomonas agronomica
GCGGGAGCAAGCTCCCTCGCCACCGGGAATCAGCGGCGCATTCAAATATGGATCAACGCCGCCAGTTCCCGCTGCAGCTCGTCCTGGTCGCCCAAGTTCAATTCCACCAGCCGACGCAGATGCTTGATGGAGTCCAGATCAATATGCTCGCAGACGAAGCCCAGGTGATTATGATCATCATGGGCCAACCGAACTTCCATTTTGATCTCCGCATCAGGGCTCAAATGGATATCGGCCATGAACGGTTGGTCGGGGGCGCCAAGCCAGGGTTGGGGTTTCGTAATCAGCAGCCCCTTGAGGGACAAATCCAGTAACTCTACCGGCCAGATAAACGGCCCTTGGCTCAGTTCGGTCCTGGCATGGAATTCAACTCGTACGAAGCGGCGACGTTCGCTCATTACGCATTCCCTCTGGAGATTCACTGACTATAGACCCAACTGGCTGCACATCGTCACCGTTCGACCGCTGACAGACGAATGTCGGGTATGGCCTTTGCCCTGGTTACGGCTAAACTCCAATAGCTACCTTCTTGTCCACCCTGGCTGGAATATAAAAATGAACAACAATAATAGCCCGCTGCGCCATCTGCCTTGGCTACTGCTGGCCGTCGTCGGTGCGTGCGCCCTGG
>NZ_JAOSHO010000984.1 GCF_025917275.1 Pseudomonas agronomica
GTTGCGTGCGCAATGGATAAAGTGCACGGGACGCTCGGTCTGCAACGCCGCCTGCAACATCGCGAGGGTCGGCGTGATGCCGACGCCGCCACTGATCAGCACCAGCGGTTTGTCACTTTCCGTGAGATAGAAGTCTCCGGACGGCGGGAAGAGTTGGATGCTGCTGCCGACCTGGAACTCGTCGTGCAGGTAATTGGATACCCGACCACCTGCCTCGCGCTTGACGCTGATGCGGTACTGCCCGTTGTCCGCCAGGGCCGACAGCGAATAGTTGCGGCGGACTTCTTCGCCATCGAGGACCAACTTCATGCCGATGTATTGGCCTGGCTCGGCCTGCAGGATCGGGCCCTTGTCGGCCGGCTCAAAGTAGAAGGAGGTGATTTCTGCGCTCTCAGGCACCTTCGCGGTGAGGATGAATGCCCGCTCACCGCGCCAGCCACCCGGTGCCGCAGCCTTCTCGTCGTACAGGCCGGCTTCGGCGCCGATCAGGATATCGGCCAGCTGGTTATAAGCTGCGCCCCATGCCTCGATCACTTCTGGCGTGGCGATTTCTTCGCCCAGCACTTCAGCGATTGCTCGCAGCAGACAGGCGCCGACGATCGGGTAATGTTCGGGTTGGATCTGCAA
>NZ_JAOSHO010000985.1 GCF_025917275.1 Pseudomonas agronomica
TGTGGGAGCGAGCTTGCTCGCGATTGAAGACAACTCGATTTCAAGTCAAAGCCAGATAGCATCCCACAGCGGATAGTCGCCAAGTCGCTCTACCAGGCCTGCCCGCAGTGGATTTGCCACAACATAGCGAGCCAGCTTTACCAAATCTTCTTCCCGCCGTAGTGCCCGATCGTGGTATCCCTGCTGCCATAGGCTGCCTCTGTGCCCTGTGGACAGGTTCACCGCGCGAGCACTCAAGGACTTGGTTTTTTGCATCAACTCATTCAGCGAGCCTTGCTGCAATTCAATCAACCAATGGAAATGATCGGGCATGACCACCCACGCCAATGACTTCGCCCATCTCTCATCCTGGGCACACCTAAATTGCTCAACGACCAATCGACCTAAAACGAAATCCTGGAAAATCGGCTTTCGCTCAGCCGTGTTAGTGGTCAATAAATAGATTCGATTCAACTCACCGTAACGGCCGGTGCGCAAGCGATGTGAAGCAGGTAAATCAGGCATTCCTTCGCCTCTCCATTGATCAGGCCATCAAAGGCTAGGCCAATGGAATTCGAATGCCGGACAGACTCTTGGCTGGATGTGTCTGGTGGATAGTCATCGCGAGCAAGCTCGCTCCCA
>NZ_JAOSHO010000986.1 GCF_025917275.1 Pseudomonas agronomica
AGCCGTTACCGCAGAAACGGATATACACACCGCCTCCCAGCCAGCCTTTGTGGGAATGGTCGGACAACCCCCGGACTCAAGCCGAATTTTCCGACGAATTCTGGCGGTTGCCGGGTGGGAAGAACTCTCGCTAACCTTTCCCCGTCGCTGCCAATTCAGCGTCCGGGCGTCGCGGCCCGCTAACTTGGTAATCCATTCCTCTTTGGAGTACCGCAATGTGTGACAAGCCTTCTTCGCCTTCAGAAATCAACAAAACTTCTCCTGATGCCAACCTTAACCCCATAGGGCTCGATGAAGCCACCAAACGCACCATTGACTCTTACCTTGATCCAAAACCTGAAATCAAAAAGAAACCAGCTCCGAACCAACTATTCACCGTCGCGCAGGGCATTGACACCGAATCCCTCCTCACCAACCTCAGCGAAACCCTGGCCTCAGCCAACGCCACCATCAGCGACCTGGCCTTCGACCTTGAGGGCTCGCGACGACAAATTGCCCTGGGCGTACAGCAACTGATTGAACTGGGTGAACTGCTCGCCAATCGTGTGCTGGATGAGCAGGTGCCGGTGACCGGACGGTAGACGACGCCTCTGCGATAATCACACCCCCCGTGGCGAGG
>NZ_JAOSHO010000987.1 GCF_025917275.1 Pseudomonas agronomica
CTGCTCGCGAAGACGGCCTGATGGCCGATTGGTTTTGTGGGAATGGTCGGACAAGTTTTGCGATTGACGCAGACTTTTCCGACGAGTCCTGGCGGTTGCCGGGTGGGAAGCGCTGTCGTTAAGCTTTTCCCGCCGCTGCAAATTCAGCGGCCGGGCTTGGAAACCCGCTTGAGTAAACGACGCGTAATACCCTTCATAACGATGGAGCGTCATCTATGTTCAACGCCACGCCTGAATTCGATCCTCAAAAACTCGATGAAGCAGCCAAACGTGCCATCGACCACTATCTCGACCCAAAGCCTCAAACCAAGCAGAAAAAAAACTCAAGTCAATTGTTCGCTGTTGTAGAGAGCGCAACCACCGAAACCCTTCTGGCCAACCTCAGCGAGACCCTGGCCTCTGCCAACGCCATGCTCAGCGATCTTGCCTTCGATCTGGAAGGCTCGCGGCGGCACTTTGCCTTGGGTGTCCAGCAAATGATCGAGCTCAGTGAGATGCTGGCAAACCGAGCGTTGGATATCGTTGAGTTGCGATAGGTACCGCGCTCCATTGTGGGAGCGGGCTTGCCCGCGAAGAGGCCGGTACATCCAACATCTTCATCAACTGGAAAATCGCA
>NZ_JAOSHO010000988.1 GCF_025917275.1 Pseudomonas agronomica
CTTTCTGTCGCAGGGCCAGGCGCTGTTGCACGCCGAAGCGGTGCTGTTCGTCAATGATCACCAGGGCCAGGTTCTTGAACTGCACTTCGTCCTGGAACAGCGCATGGGTGCCGACCACCATCGGTGCGCCTTCGGCGATCTGCGCCAGCGCGGCGGTGCGGTTCTTGCCCTTGAGCTTGCCGGCCAGCCAGGCGACTTCAATGCCCAGCGGTTCGAGCCAGCGCTGGAAGGTGATGAAATGTTGTTCGGCGAGGATCTCGGTGGGCGCCATCAAGGCTACTTGATAACCGGCTTCCAGCGCTTGCAGGGCGGCGAGGGCGGCGACCACGGTCTTGCCCGCGCCCACGTCGCCCTGGATCAGCCGCAGCATTGGCTCGGGCTGGCTCAGGTCGTAGGCGATTTCGTTGCCGACCCGTTGCTGGGCGCCGGTAGGGGTAAAACCGAGATTGGCCAAGTAGCGAGCCGGCAGCTTCGTCGCCTTGGGCATGGCCGGGGCGCGCAGCGAGCGCAGGCTTTCGCGCAGGCGTTGCTGGGACAGTTGATGAGTCAGCAGCTCTTCGAAGGCGAGGCGATGCTGGGCCCAGTGGTGTCCAAGGGCGAGCTCTTCCACATCC
>NZ_JAOSHO010000989.1 GCF_025917275.1 Pseudomonas agronomica
ATGTAGGATCATCTACCGCGGCAAGATGTACCGCTCGATCGCCAGTGCCGCACCGTCCTCGGTGTTGGCTGCGGTAACGACATCCGCCTGGCGCTTGATCGCCTCTTCCGCTTGCCCCATTGCAATCGACAGCCCCGCGCGATGGAACATCGCCGGATCGTTGCCACCATCCCCCATGGCGGCGGTCTGCTCCAGCGGTACGCCGAGGAACTCCGCCAAGGTCGACAACGCCTCGCCCTTGTTCGCCTTCATCGCCGTCACGTCCAGGTAGATCGGTTGCGAACGCGATACCTGGGCCTGGCCCTTGAGCAGCGGATGCAAACGCGCCTCCAGCTCCACCAAGAGGTCCGTGTTGGCGCTGGTCGCGACGATCTTGTCGATGCGCTCCAGATACGGTTCGAAGCTTTTCACCTCTACCGGTGGATACCCCAGGCCCCGGGTTTCAACCGGCACCATCGGACCGTTGGCGTCGCGCACCAGCCAGTCGCCGTCGGCAAACACCCAGACTTCGATGCCGGGCTGATCGGCGTACAGCGCCAACGTGGTCAGTGCCGCCTCGGGCGGCAAGTAGTGAACAGCCAGGAAGCTGCCGTCCGGGTGCACCAGCGTGCCG
>NZ_JAOSHO010000099.1 GCF_025917275.1 Pseudomonas agronomica
CGGGGATAAATCCCCTCGCCACAAGGGTTCCCCGCCGCGTTTCCATGTCACGGCAACAACCGCTCAAAAGCCTCCAGAGGCAACGGCCGGCTGTGCAGATAACCCTGGTACAAATGACAATCGAGCCCTTGCAGGAACTGCAGTTGTTCCAAGGTTTCCACGCCTTCGGCAATCATCACCAGGTTCAGGCTGCGGGCCATGGCGACGATGGCGCGGATGATTTCGGCGTCGTTCGGGTCGCTGGTGGCGTCGCGCACGAATGACTGATCGATTTTCAACGTGTCCACCGGTAGCCGCTTGAGGTACGTCAGCGACGAATACCCGGTGCCAAAGTCATCCATGGCGAAGCTCACCCCGAGCTTCTTGAGCCGGCGCATCTTGGCAATGGTGTCGTCCAGGTTCTGGATCACGATGCCCTCGGTGATTTCCAGTTTCAACATGCCACACGGCAGGCCGTGGTGGGCGAGGCTGTTTTCGATGCGTTCGACGAAGTCGCTCTGGCGAAATTGCCGTGGGCTGATGTTCACGCACAGGCTGAATTGCGCTGGATCGATCTTGCCCTTGGCGATCAGTTGCCTGAAGCCATCGCAGGCTTCATCGAGGATCCAGGTCCCGACCTCCAGGATCAGACCGCTGTCTTCCAGGACCTTGATGAATTCATTGGGCGACTGGGCACCCAAGTCGGGGTGATGCCAGCGCACCAGGGCTTCGGCACCGATGATGCGGTTGTCTCGGGCATCGACCTGGGGTTGGAAATGCACGCTGAACTCGTTGCGGGCCAAGGCCTGGCGCAGGTCGGTTTCCATGCGCAACCGTTCGCTGGCGGCTTTTTGCATGGTGGTGTGGAACATCTGCGAGGTGTTGCGTCCCGAATCCTTGGCGCGATACAGCGCGATGTCGGCGCGCTTGAGCAGGTCGGTGGGCGTAGTGCCGTGGTCTGGAATCAGTGCCATGCCAATGCTTGGCGTGACTTGCAGCCGTTGCCCGTCGAGGAACATCGGCTCGGAAAGCAGTTCGCGCAGGGTGTCGGCGAGGTTCTGCACCTGTTGGCTGACCACGCCGCGCGTACCCTCCAAACCGCTGAGAAGTACCACGAACTCGTCGCCGCCCAAGCGCGCCACGGTATCCTCGAGGCGCACGCTGGCTTCGAGGCGTGCGGTGATGATCTTCAGCACCGTGTCGCCCACCGGATGACCGAGCGAGTCGTTGATGTGCTTGAAGTGGTCCAGGTCCAGGAACAGCAAGGCCCCGCGCAGATTGTGGCGCTTGAGCAAGGCGATCTGCTGGCTCAGCCGGTCCATCAGCAGTGCCCGGTTGGGCAGGTTGGTCAGGGGGTCGTGGTAGGCCAGGTGGCGGATCTGTGCTTCGGCGTTGCGCAACAGGCTCACGTCCCGGGCGGTCAGCAGCAGGCAGGCCTTCTCGTTGAGCGTGATGGGTTCGACCGATACCTCCACCGTGAGGACTTCCCCGCGCTTGTTGCGCCCGAGCATCTCCTGGTGAAGGACGCGGCCCTTGAGCTGCAGCTCTGCCAGCAAGGCGGCGCGCTGTTTCTCCTCGGCCCAGATGCCGACTTCGTAGACCGTATGCCCAATCACTTCGTCAGCACGATAGCCGGTGAGGCGACAGAAGCCGTCGTTGACCTCCAGGTAGCGACCGCTCTCGAATTCGGTGATGGTGATGGCATCCGGACTCGAGTGGAATGCCTTGGCGAATTTTTCCTCGCTGGCCTTGAGCGCCGCTTCGGAGCGCTGCTGCTGGGTGATGTCCCGCAGGGTGGTGACGATGCAGGGCTGGTTGCCGACGTTGATCTGGCGGCTGGAAATGACGCAGGTCAGCGGCTGACCGTTCTTGTGATAGACAACCACGGCGACATTGCTCAGCGATTGCTCGCGAATCACCCGCTCGATGCGTTGCAGGCTGCTGCCTGAAGCGTCCCACAGGCCAATCTCGTCGGCGTTGCGGCCAAGCACGTCGCTGACGGCCCAGCCGAAGGTCTGGGTGAAGCTGGAGTTGATTTCGATAAATCGGCCGTCGTCCTGGTGAGTGACGCAGATCGGGTCGGGGCTGACCTGGAACAGTGTGGCGAATTTTTCTTCCGAGGCGGCCAGGCTCTGTTCGCGCTCCACCTGGTCGGTGATGTCGAGCAAGGTGCCGGCCATGCGCAGGGGGCTGCCGTCGTCGTTGCGGTAGAGGCGGGCGCGGCTTTCCAGGTAGCGCGAGCTGCCGTCCGGCAGTTGCACGCGGTAGGTCAGTTGATAGTTGCCCGCCGGGCCTTCGCGCAGGCTGCGGTAGGCGTTGCGCATGTTGTTGCGTTCCTCGGTGGGCACGCCTTCGAAAAACGCGTCGAACGATTCGTGGAATGCCTTGGGCTCCAGGCCATGGAGCTGCGCTGCCCGGGCCGAGCCGTAGAGCATGCCGCTGGGAATGTGCCAGTCCCAGGTCCCCAGTTGTGCCGAGTCGAGGGCCAGGTCGAGGCGCTCCTGGCTGTCCTTGAGGGCCTGTTCGGCGAGTTTGCGCTCGGTGGTGTCGAGGAATGTGCTCAGCAGGTAAGGCTGGCCTTCGAGCTCGACTTTCTGTGCGCTGAGAATACCGTTGTGGACCTGGCCGTTACTGGCTCGGAATTCCACTTCCATGCTGATCAGTTCGCCCTTTGCCTTGGTCGCTTCCACCAGTTTCGCCCGTTGACTGGGGTCTACCCACAAGCCCAGTTCCAAGGTAGTGCGGCCGATTACATCGTGCACGGGCCAGCCGAACAGGCTTTCGAAATACTGGTTGGCTTCGCTGATCAGCCCGTCCTCCTGACGGGTTAGCAGGACCATGTTCGGGCACAGGTGAAAAAGTGTGGCGAAGCGTTTTTCCGAGCTGCGCAGCGCTTGTTCCCGTTCGCGCTGGTGGGTGATTTCGCGAATGACCCCGATCATGCGCGGCCGACCGTGCTTGTCGGGTAGCACGCTGCCGCTGATTTCCAGCCAGTGCAGGCTGCCGTCGGGCCAGACGATGCGGTGGTGCATCGCCTGTTCAAGCGGTGCGCCGGCCACCGCCGCATGAAACGCGCGCATGGCCTTGGCCCGGTCCTCAGGCAGCAGCAGGTCGAGGTAATCCACGTCTGCGGGCAACGGCTGGCGCGGATCGAAGCCGAACAATGCCTGGGTGCCCCGCGACCAACTGATCTGCCCGGTATCGATGTCCCACGACCAAGCCCCCAACCGCGCTCCGTTCAGGGCGGCCAGCAATTGTGGCGCGCTGTCCCAGCTTTGCTCGGACCGTTTCGGGTCCAGCGCCTGGATACGCGGCAGGGGCGGGATATGGTCAGCGGGTTTGGGCATTCTCTAGCGGGCCTTGGGCAGATGGGCGTTATGCGCAGGCGTAGTGGCCCTATAGGATTAGCACAACTTATGCCTTTGTCCCTGGCAGATCGATTTGTGCGTCCAATAGAGCCATGAAGGCCCGCGCGGCGTTCGACAGCGTCCGTTCGGTGTGCAGGATATAGCCTAGCTGGCGACTGAGCTGTATGCCCGGCAAAGGAATGCGCGCCACCTGCTCATCGAGCATGGTGCGCGGCAAAACGCTCCAGGCCAGGCCGATGGAGACCATCATCTTTATGGTTTCCAGATAATTCGTGCTCATGGCGATGTTTGGCGTCAGGCCCTGGGCTTCGAACAATCGCCGCACGATGTGATGGGTGAAGGTGTTGCCGCCCGGGAACACCGCCGGGTGCAACGCAATGTCCGCCAGGCTCACCGCGCCGTTTTCCAGCAGCGCATGTTCCGGGGCCACGACGAAATCCAAGGGGTCGTCCCACACGGGCGCGGCGCGCACCAGCGCGTGGGGTTCGGGGGCGAGGGTGATGACGGCCAGTTCTGCCCGGCCATGGAGGATTTCTTCGTAGGCCACTTCCGAATCCAGGAACTGAATATCCAACGCTACCTGTGGATAGCGTCGGGTGAACTCCCTCAATAAAGGCGGCAAGCGGTGCAAGCCGATGTGGTGGCTGGTGGCGAGGGTCAGGCGCCCGGTGACTTCACCGGTCAGGTTGGTCAAGGCGCGGCGGGTGTCGTCGAGCACGTTGAGGATCTGGTAGGCCCGTGGCAGCAGGGCCCGACCGGCTTCGGTCAGGCCGATTTCACGGCCCAGCCGATCGAACAGGCGCACGTTGAGCTGCTGTTCCAAACCGGCAATCCGCTTGCTGATGGCCGGTTGGGTCAGGTGCAGGCGTTCGCCGGCACCGGAGAAACTGCCGGTCTCGGCGATGGCAATAAAGGCGTTGAGGTTGGCGAGGTCCATGGCCGTCTTATTCGAATTCCTGTTGGTTATGCAAAGTATGAAAAATATGAATTTGAGTTATTTAATGTAGCCTCATACCATCAGCCTCACAAGCCAAGGGGTCATTGACCCGTTCAAGACCCGGGGCATAGAAACAAGCTGATGAGGAAACCGTCTGATGGCCGGCAAAACGCTCTACGACAAGCTCTGGGATTCGCATTTGGTCAAGCAGCGCGACGATGGCTCGGCGCTGATCTACATCGACCGTCACATCATCCACGAAGTGACCTCGCCGCAAGCCTTCGAAGGCCTGCGCCTGGCTGGGCGCAAGCCGTGGCGCATCGATGCCAACATCGCGACCCCGGACCATAACGTACCGACAACGCCGGAGCGCAAGGGCGGCATCGAGGCGATTGCCGACCAGGTCTCGCGCCTGCAAGTCCAGACCCTCGACGACAACTGTGACGAATACGGCATCGTCGAATTCAAGATGAACGACGTGCGCCAAGGCATCGTCCACGTCATCGGCCCGGAGCAGGGCGCGACCTTGCCGGGCATGACCGTGGTCTGCGGCGATTCGCACACCTCGACCCACGGCGCATTCGGTGCCTTGGCCCACGGTATTGGTACGTCCGAGGTCGAGCACGTGCTCGCCACCCAGTGCCTGGTCGCCAAGAAAATGAAGAACATGCTGGTGCGCGTCGAGGGCAAGTTGCCGTTCGGCGTGACCGCCAAGGACATTGTCCTGGCCGTGATCGGCAAGATCGGCACCGCTGGCGGTAACGGCCATGCCATCGAGTTCGCCGGCAGCGCGATCCGCGACTTGTCCGTCGAAGGCCGCATGACCATCTGCAATATGTCCATCGAAGCCGGCGCTCGCGTCGGCCTGGTGGCCGTCGATGAAAAAACCGTGGAATACGTCAAGGGCCGTCCGTTCTCGCCCAAAGGCGCGGAATGGGACATGGCGGTCGAGGCGTGGAAAGACTTGGTCTCTGACCCGGACGCCAAATTCGACACCGTGGTCGAGCTCGACGCGACGCAGATCAAGCCGCAAGTCAGTTGGGGTACTTCGCCGGAAATGGTCCTGGCCGTGGACCAGAACGTACCGGATCCGGCCAAGGAAATGGACCTGGTCAAGCGCGATTCCATTGTCCGCGCCTTGAAGTACATGGGCTTGAGCGCCAACCAGGCGATCACCGACATTCTGCTCGATCGCGTGTTCATCGGTTCCTGCACCAACTCGCGGATCGAAGACCTGCGCGCCGCTGCCGTGATCGCCAAGGGCCGCAAGGTCGCCTCGACCATCAAGCAGGCGATCGTGGTCCCAGGCTCTGGCCTGGTGAAGGCCCAGGCCGAAGCGGAAGGCCTGGACAAGATTTTCCTCGAAGCCGGTTTCGAATGGCGTGAGCCGGGGTGCTCGATGTGCCTGGCCATGAACCCGGACCGTTTGGAGTCGGGCGAGCATTGCGCTTCCACCTCCAACCGTAACTTCGAAGGCCGTCAAGGCGCCGGTGGCCGTACGCACCTGGTGAGCCCGGCGATGGCCGCCGCGGCGGCCGTCAATGGCCGTTTCGTCGACGTCCGCGAATTGATCTGAAGGAGCGCAGCATGAAAGCTTTTACCCAGCACACCGGTCTTGTCGCGCCTTTGGATCGTGCCAACGTCGACACTGACCAGATCATTCCCAAGCAGTTCTTGAAATCCATCAAGCGCACCGGTTTCGGCCCGAACCTGTTCGACGAATGGCGTTACCTGGATGTGGGCCAGCCGTACCAGGACAACTCCAAGCGTCCGCTGAACAAGGATTTCGTGCTCAATGCCGAGCGCTACCAAGGCGCCAGCGTGTTGCTGGCCCGAGAGAACTTCGGCTGCGGTTCGAGCCGCGAGCACGCGCCATGGGCCCTGGAGGAGTACGGTTTCCGCAGCATCATCGCGCCGAGCTATGCCGACATCTTCTTCAACAACAGCTTCAAGAACGGCTTGCTGCCGATCATCCTCAGCGACGCCGAAGTGGATGAGCTGTTCCAGCAGGTCGAGGCCAACCCCGGCTATCAATTGCAGATCGACCTGGCGGCCCAGACCGTGACCCGTCCCGACGGCAAGGTGCTGGGGTTCGAGATCGATGCGTTCCGCAAGCATTGCCTGCTTAATGGCCTGGATGACATCGGCCTGACCTTGCAGGACGGCGAGGCGATTGCCGCGTTCGAAGCCAAGCACCGGGCGAGTCAGCCTTGGTTGTTTCGCGATGCTTGATGGATTGATGTAGGCAGTACCGGCCTCATCGCGAGCAAGCTCGCTCCCACAGGGAATTTGTGGTGTTCACAAAACACCTGTGGGAGCGAGCTTGCTCGCGATGAGGCCCGCCCAGGCAACACAACACCAAAAAGGAAACCACCCATGACCAGCACCGCCCACAGCCAAGTCGTACAAAAGCAATTCGGTGAACAGGCCTCGGCCTACCTGAGCAGTGCCGTGCACGCCCAGGGCGCTGAGTTCGCGCTGCTACAGGCAGCGTTGGCCGGTCGTGGCGATGCCCGTGTGCTGGACCTGGGCTGCGGCGCCGGCCATGTGAGTTTCCACGTGGCACCGCTGGCCGGTGAGGTGGTGGCCTACGACCTGTCGCAGCAGATGTTGGATGTGGTAACAGCCGCGGCTGCCGAGCGCGGCCTGGGCAATATCAGCACGGTGCGTGGCGCCGCCGAGCGGCTGCCGTTCGCCGACGGTGAGTTCGATTTCGTGTTCAGCCGTTATTCGGCGCATCATTGGAGCGATCTCGGCCTGGCGCTGCGAGAAGTGCGCCGGGTGCTCAAGCCGGGCGGGGTGATGGCGTTCATCGACATCCTGTCGCCGGGCATGCCGCTTCTGGACACCTACTTGCAAAGTGTCGAAGTGCTGCGCGACACCAGTCATGTGCGCGATTATTCCGCTGACGAGTGGTTGCGCCAGGTCAGCGAAGCGGGGCTGCACACCCGCAGTACTTCGCGCCAGCGCCTGCGCCTGGAATACCAGTCCTGGGTCGAGCGCATGCGCACCCCCGAGGTGATGCGTGCGGCGATCCTTGAGCTGCAACGTTCGATGGGCGACGAAGTGCGTGAATATTTTCAGATTGAGGCCGATGGTTCGTTCAGTACAGATGTGCTGGTGCTGTGGGCCGAGCGATAGGATTTTTCCCGGCCAGCCCCAGCGGGTGGTGCCGAAAACCGAACAAACGAGGAAAGCATGAGCAAGCAGATTCTGATTCTCCCAGGTGATGGCATCGGCCCGGAAATCATGGCCGAGGCGGTCAAGGTCCTGGAACTGGCGAACGACAAGTACGGCCTGGGCTTCGAGCTCAGCCACGACGTGATCGGTGGCGCGGCCATCGACAAGCACGGCGTGCCCCTGGCCGATGAAACCCTCGACCGCGCCCGTGCTGCCGACGCCGTGCTGCTGGGCGCTGTGGGCGGCCCGAAATGGGACAAGATCGAACGCGACATCCGCCCTGAGCGCGGCCTGCTGAAGATTCGTGCGCAATTGGGCCTGTTCGGCAACCTGCGTCCGGCGATCCTTTACCCGCAACTGGCCGATGCCTCGAGCCTGAAGCCGGAAATCGTCTCCGGCCTGGACATTCTCATCGTCCGTGAGCTGACCGGCGGTATCTACTTCGGCGCTCCGCGCGGCACCCGCGAGCTGGAAAACGGCGAGCGCCAGGCCTACGACACCTTGCCGTACAGCGAAGGCGAAATCCGCCGTATCGCCCGGGTCGGCTTCGACATGGCCCGTGTGCGGGGCAAGAAGCTGTGCTCGGTGGACAAGGCCAACGTCCTGGCTTCCAGCCAACTGTGGCGTGAAGTGGTCGAGCAGGTGGCCAGGGATTACCCGGACATCGAGCTGAGCCACATGTATGTCGACAACGCCGCGATGCAACTGGTCCGCGCGCCGAAGCAGTTCGACGTGATCGTCACCGACAACCTGTTCGGTGACATCCTGTCCGACGAAGCGTCGATGCTCACCGGCTCCATCGGCATGCTGCCGTCGGCTTCCCTGGACGCCAACAACAAGGGCATGTACGAGCCGTGCCACGGTTCGGCGCCGGACATCGCCGGGCAGGGCATTGCCAACCCGTTGGCGACCATTCTGTCGGTGTCGATGATGCTGCGCTACAGCTTCAACTTGAACGATGCCGCCGACGCGATCGAAAAAGCCGTCAGCGTGGTTTTGGACCAAGGCATGCGCACCGGTGATATCTGGTCGCAGGGTTGTACCAAAGTCGGTACGCAGCAAATGGGCGATGCAGTAGTCGCCGCGCTGCGGAATCTGTAATCTTTCGGGCCCACCGCTTCGACGGTGGCCCACTTTTGTAAAGGTGTAGTTGCGATGAAACGTGTAGGTCTGATCGGTTGGCGCGGCATGGTCGGTTCCGTGCTCATGCAGCGAATGCTGGAAGAGCAGGATTTCGATCTCATTGAGCCGGTGTTTTTCACCACGTCCAACGTCGGTGGTCAAGGCCCGTCCGTGGGCAAGGACACCGGTGTGCTCAAGGATGCCTACAGCATCGAAGAGCTCAAGACCCTCGACGTGATCCTGACCTGCCAGGGCGGCGACTACACCAGCGAAGTCTTCCCGAAGCTGCGTGAAGCCGGCTGGCAGGGCTACTGGATCGACGCCGCTTCCAGCCTGCGCATGCAGGACGACGCGGTGATCATCCTCGACCCGGTCAACCGCAAGGTCATCGACCAGCAGTTGGATGCGGGCACCAAGAACTACATCGGCGGCAACTGCACCGTCAGCCTGATGCTGATGGGCCTGGGCGGCCTGTTCGAAGCCGGTCTGGTGGAGTGGATGAGCGCCATGACCTACCAGGCTGCGTCCGGTGCCGGCGCGCAGAACATGCGTGAGCTGATCAAGCAGATGGGCGCGACCCACGCCGCCGTCGCCGATGACCTGGCCAACCCGGCCAGCGCCATCCTCGACATCGACCGCAAGGTCGCCGAGGCGATGCGCAGCGATGCCTACCCGACCGAGAATTTCGGCGTGCCGCTGGCCGGCAGCCTGATCCCGTGGATCGACAAGGAACTGCCGAACGGCCAGAGCCGTGAAGAGTGGAAGGCCCAGGCCGAGACCAACAAGATCCTGGGTCGCTTCAAGAGCCCGATCCCGGTGGACGGCATCTGCGTGCGCATCGGCGCCATGCGTTGCCACAGCCAGGCGCTGACCATCAAGCTGAACAAAGACGTGCCGATCGCCGACATCGAAGGCCTGATCAGCCAGCACAACCCTTGGGTCAAGCTGGTGCCGAACAACCGCGAAACCAGCATGCAGGAGCTGAGCCCGACCAAGGTCACCGGCACCCTGAACGTGCCGGTGGGTCGCTTGCGCAAACTGAACATGGGTTCGCAATTCGTCGGTGCCTTCACCGTCGGCGACCAACTGCTGTGGGGCGCGGCCGAACCGCTGCGCCGCATGCTGCGGATCCTGCTCGAGCGTTGATCGATTGCGGCTGTGAAAGAACCCGTGCCTTGTGAGAGGTGCGGGTTTTTTTATGGAGCAGCTTTGAGTGCCTGAACTGGCCTCTTCGCGAGCAGGCTCGCTCCCACATTGGATCTTCAGTGAACACAAAACCTGTGGGAGCGAGCCTGCTCGCGAAGGGGCCGGCACAATCACCACAAACTTCCCGCCAATTGCCTGCCCACCCACCACCCGGTAAAGTGCCGCTCCCCACGTTTTACCTGAGGTAGACCCATGAGCCAGTCCTTTGATATTGCCGTGATCGGCGCCACCGGTACTGTCGGCGAAACCCTCGTCCAGATACTTGAAGAGCGCGACTTCCCGATCGGCAGCCTGCACCTGCTGGCCAGCAGCGAATCGGCGGGCAGCTCGGTGATGTTCCGGAGTAAAAACGTGCGGGTGCGCGAGGTCGATGAGTTCGATTTCAGCAAAGTCCAACTGGTGTTTTTCGCGGCCGGGCCGGCGGTTACCTTGAGCTTTGCCCCGCGTGCCAGGGCCGCCGGTTGCGCACTGATCGACCTGTCCGGTGCGCTGCCAGCCGACCAGGCGCCACAGATCGTGCCGGAGGCCAACCCACAGGTGCTGGCCAACCTGTCCAGGCCTGTGCAGGTCAGCAGCCCCAGCCCTTCGGCCACGGTCCTGGCCGTTGCCTTGGCACCGCTGCGCCAATGCCTGGATATACAGCGCGTGAGCCTGACCGCCAGCCTCGCCGTATCGGCCCAGGGCCGCGTTGCGGTCACTGAGCTGGCGCGCCAGACCGCCGAGTTGCTCAACGCCCGTCCGCTCGAACCGACATTCTTCGATCGGCAGATGGCATTCAATCTGTTGGCCCAGGTGGGTGCTCCCGATGAGCAGGGCCATACGCAGCTGGAAAAACGCTTGGTGAGTGAGTTGCGCCAAGTGCTCGATCAACCTTTGTTAAAGATTTCCGTCACTTGCATTCAAGCCCCGGTGTTTTTTGGCGATAGCTTTAGCGTGACCGTGGAGTCTGCCGGTCCTGTTGACCTGGCCAAGGTCAACGCAGCCCTGGAGGCGGCGCCTGGTATCGAGCTGGTGGAGGCGGGTGATTACCCGACCCCGGTAGGTGATGCGGTGGGGCAGGATGTGGTCTACATCGGTCGCGTGCGCGGCGGTATCGACGATCCGGCGGAACTAAATATGTGGCTGACGTCAGATAACGTGCGCAAGGGCGCGGCGCTCAATGCGGTGCAGGTGGCTGAGTTGTTGATAAAAGACCTGCTGTAAAAGATACTTGGCAACAATTTGTCGAATGATTCTAGCTGGGCGCTATGCTTGGCCAGAGTGCTGAAGGCGAACCTCCCTCCCGGGGATGCTTTCCCGGGCATGAGTGAAACGATCGCGCGCGCCGTCGCTTCGGGGCTGCGCGCAATGCCTTACGGCAGCGGCATCAACACCTTCTCGCTGGCCGAGGAATGTTCAAACAAAGGAAGAGGCTATGGTTCAAGTTCGCAAACTGGTGTTAGCAATAGCGGCCGCCTCGGCGCTGTCCTCCGGTATGGCGCATGCGCTCGGGCTCGGGGAGTTGACCCTGAAATCGCCGCCGAACCAGCCTCTGGTGGCCGAAATCGAACTGCTCGATGTCCAGCAACTGACCGCTGCCGAAGTCGTGCCGAGCCTGGCCCCACCCGAAGAGTTCGCCAAGGCAGGCATTGATCGCCAAGCCTTTCTCAACGATTTGAGCTTCACCCCGGTGATCAACGCCAACGGCAAGAGCGTTCTGCGCGTCACGTCCAGCCGGCCTGTGTCCGAACCGATGGTCAAGTTCCTGGTGCAAGTGATGTGGCCAAACGGCCGCTTGCTGCGCGACTATAGCGTACTGCTCGATCCTTCCAAATTCTCGCCACAGGCCGCCGATGCTGCCCGGGCAAAACCGTCCCAAGTGGTGTCCACGCCGGTCACGGGCGCGACCAAACCGTCCCAATACACCACCACGCCGCGCGACACCCTGTGGGAAATCGCCGCCAAGGTGCGCAACGGTGGGTCGGTCCAGCAAACCATGCTGGCGATCCAGGCTTTGAATCCGAACGCATTCATCAATGGCAACATCAACCTGCTCAAGACCGGCCAGGTGTTGCGCCTGCCCGATCCGGTGCAGAGCACGGCGCTGCCGCAACCCCAGGCGATCGCCGAAGTGGCGGCCCAGAATGCCGCTTGGCGCCAGGGCCGTCGGGGCGTGGCGGGTAACGGCCGGCAACAGTTGGATGCCACCAAGCGTGGCGGCAAGGAAGGCGCGCCGGCACAGGCCGCCGGTCGCGATAACCTGAGCCTGGTTTCCGCCGAGTCGGCGAAGGCGGGCGGCAAAGGCAAAGGGGCAGCGGGCGATGCCCAGGCGCTGAGCAACAAGCTTGCCGTGACCCAGGAAAGCCTCGATTCGGCGCGTCGCGACAACGAAGAATTGAAAAGCCGCATGGCTGATTTGCAGAGCCAGTTGGACAAGCTGCAGCGTCTGATCGAGCTGAAGAACAATCAACTGGCCAAGATGCAGGGCGAAGGCGCCGCTGTCCCGCCCGCGGGCCAATCGACCCCGGCGATGTCGGCAGAACTGACGCCCGCACCGTCGGCACAAGCACCAGCAACCACGCCAGCAGCGACTCCCGAAGCGGCTCCTGAAGCGACCCCGCCGGCCACGCCGGTCGAGCCGACGCCGGCGGCTTCCGATGAGAAAAAATACAACGACCTGCTGACCAATCCGATCCTGCTGGGGCTGATTGGTGGCGGTGCGTTGGTCCTGTTGCTGCTGCTGTTGCTGCTGGCGCGTCGCCGCAAGGCCCAGCAGGAAGCGGAGAAACATTTGCGCATGGCCCGAGCCCTCGAGGAGGAGGCCGACTTCTCCCCGGAGCTCGATCTGCCCCCGAGCAGCTTCGAGGGCATTGAGGTTCCACCCCCAAGCGTAAAACTCGAACCCAAGCCAGCCCCGGCCCCGGCCCCGAAGCCAGCCCCGGTGGTCGCGCCCGTGGTTGTTACGCCACCGATCGCCGCGCCGCTGGTGGCCCCGGCCGCCGACCGCTCCGACGATGTGTTGCCCCAGGCACAGTCCCACATCGACCGTGGTCGCTTGAACCAGGCGGCTGACCTGCTTGAGCAAGGCATCAAGGCCGAGCCGCAGCGCAGTGACCTACGTTTGAAACTGATGGAAGTCTACGGCCAGCAGGGCGACCGCGACGCGTTCGTCGCCCAGGAGCGCCAGTTGGTCGCCAATGGCGAGAACTACGCCCAGGTCGAACAGCTCAAGAGTCGCTTCCCGGCCATGGTCGTCGCCGCCTCGGCTGGCCTGGCTGCAGCGGCCGTGGCCGCTGAGCTGGACGCTCAATACGTCAAGGATCTGCTGGAAGACAAGCCGGCGACCGATGAAGAGCTCGACAGCGCTTTCGACCTGAGCCTGGAAGACCTCGACACGACACCGACAGCCCCGGCACCCGAGCCGCTGGCCGAACTGGACGCGTTTCCGGAAGATGACGACCTGAGTTTCGAATCGGTGCTCAAGCAGCAGACCCAGGCCAATGAAAGCCTGGACGATCTGCCGGAATTCGACCTGGACCTGGGGGCCGATGCTCCGGCGCCGGCCTTGGCCGACGAAGATTTCCTGTTGGATCTCGATGACGACCTCAAGGGGCTGGACGTTCCAGCAGCGCAGACGCCGCTCCTGGACGATACGCCGTCTGATGATCTTGAATTGCCAGCGGATTTCGATCTGTCCCTGGCTGACGAGATGGACGCGCACGACCAGCCAAAGGATGCCTTCGAATCCGAGCTGGACGATGTCAACGCCGAGTTGGATCGTCTGTCCGACGGTCTGGGCCAGCCGACGTTCACGGCTGAAGATGCCCTGGCTACCGCCGACGACGAGCCGGACTTCGATTTCCTCAGCGGCACCGACGAAGTGGCGACCAAGCTCGATCTGGCCCAGGCCTATATCGACATGGGCGACAACGACGGCGCCCGGGATATCCTCGGCGAAGTCCTCAGCGAAGGCGACGCCACGCAGAAGAGCGAAGCGAAGGAGATGTTGTCGCGTTTGGCGTGAGTCAGCGATAAAACAAAGACGGCAGCCGGGGAGGGCTGCCGTTTTTGTTTGCAGGTCTTTTGTAGCGTCTGGG
>NZ_JAOSHO010000990.1 GCF_025917275.1 Pseudomonas agronomica
ACGCAGCTCCTACGCAGCACATATGCAGCAGATACGCAGCAGATACGCAGCAGATACGCAGCGCATACGCTGCTCCTACGGGACGCTTTCCAGCCCACATTCGACTAATGTCTTAGACCAGTCATCGCACAACTCAGTCTCTGGGCTTGCCGCTTCCAACACGCAAATTGCCCGGCTCAACGGCCTTCGATCTGGACTTCTCAGACCGACAGTCGTTGGTACGCCTCATTTTGAAGCACCCGCCGGTTGGATAATTCCGATAATGGCCAGTTGACAACGAGCAGCGACCATCAAATAATCGCCGCCATGTTGTACGACGACGTATGACAAATAAAAACAACAAAAACCGTAGGAGCGCCAGAGTGAGCACACGTGCCCGTTTTCCGTCCAATACCCGATCCAACCGCCGTACCCTTCTCGGTTCCGCACCTGCATTGACCTTGCTCGGTTGCACCAGCCTGGCGGCATTCATGCCGTTGATGGCCAGTGCCGAAGGCTTCGTCGATGATGCCAAG
The DNA here is from genome assembly GCF_025917275.1 of Pseudomonas agronomica. Lineage (GTDB taxonomy): Bacteria > Pseudomonadota > Gammaproteobacteria > Pseudomonadales > Pseudomonadaceae > Aquipseudomonas > Aquipseudomonas agronomica. Next base: position 516 of record NZ_JAOSHO010000990.1, read on the forward strand.
GCCACGCTGAACCTGCGCAACGCCTACTTCAACCGCAACTTCGTCAACGACAGGGCCACCCAGGGCAAAGCCGAAGAATGGACCCAGAGTTTCATT
>NZ_JAOSHO010000991.1 GCF_025917275.1 Pseudomonas agronomica
CTGCACCACCAGCGTCCAGAACAGCGCGTAGCTGGCGGTAATGCCGAGCATCACGCCAAACGGCACATAGATATCGGCGGGGTTCATGCCCGGCGGGGTGATGAACCACATGCCCAGCAGGATGCCGACGCTGGACAGAATCTGCGGCAACGGGAAGAACGGCGAGCGATAGGCCCGAGGCAGATCAGGACGACGAATCCGCAGGATCACCACCGACAGCGTCACCAACAGGTAGGAGAAACTCCAGGCGCACACGGCCGCCAGCACCAAGTGCATGATGTTGTCGGTGTTGCCGCCCAACCACAGCGCGTACAGGCACGGGATCGCCATCGCCACCAGGATGCACAGCAGCGGCGTCTTGAAGCGTGGGTGCAGGTAGGCAAAGACCTTGGGCAACGCACCGTCCACCGCCATGCCGTACAAAATACGCGGGACACCCGCCATCAGCGTATTGATGGTCGCGGCACCGGCAAACAGAAAGCCGATGCCCAGCCAGAGCGGGCCGACCTGCCCCATGACCTGCTCGGCAAACCGTGGAATCGCCATTGGGGTGTCGAGCAGGTGCACGCCGGTGGCCGGATCGAGCAACACGTTTTCGACCTGGCGCTTC
>NZ_JAOSHO010000992.1 GCF_025917275.1 Pseudomonas agronomica
CGGCAGCTCCTACAAAGCAGCTCCTACAAGGCATTCATTCAGGGCGCCAGGCGGCTGCGCTGCCAGGCGCCATTGCGCAGGCGGTAATCGAGACGATCGTGCAGACGATCGGCGCGGCCCTGCCAGAATTCGACCCGCTCGGGACGCAGGCAGTAACCGCCCCAATGCTCGGGACGTGGCACCGGTTGATCGGTGAAGCGCTGCTCGGTTTGCATCAACATGGCGTCCAGTGCAGCGCGGTCAGCCAAGGGGTGGCTTTGTGGCGAAGCCCAGGCGCCAAGACGGCTGGCGACGGACCGGGAATAAAAATAGGCGTCCGACAGCGCTGGATCGAGTTTGTGGACCTGCCCTTCGATGCGCACCTGTCGCTCCAGGGCCGGCCAGAAGAAGGTCATCGCCGCCCAGGGATTGGCCGCCAGGTCGCGCCCCTTGCCACTCTCATAGTTGCCGAAGAACGAAAAACCGTCTGAGCTGAAGCCCTTGAGCAGCAGCACCCGGCAATGGGGCCGGCCCTGCTCGTCCACCGTCGCCAGGGCCATGGCGTTGGCTTCAACCGGAGGGCTTTCGGTTTCGCGGGCCTGCTGCATCCAGACGTCGAACAGCGCCAGG
>NZ_JAOSHO010000993.1 GCF_025917275.1 Pseudomonas agronomica
CACTCGCCCTGGGCATTTCCCAGCCGCCTTTGAGCCAGCAGATCCAGGCGCTGGAGCAAGAGATTGGCGCACGGCTGTTCGATCGCACCAATCGTCGGGTCGAACTGAGTGAGGCCGGGCGGCTTTTCCTGGAAGAGGCGCGGCGGGTATTGGCCCAGGTCGACAAGGCCGCCGATGTGGCCCGCCGTGCTCAGTTGGGGGAACTGGGCGAGCTGAAGATCGGCTTTACCTCCTCGGCGCCCTTCAACTCCACTATCCCCCAAGCGATTTTTACCTTTCGCCAACGCTTTCCCGCCGTGCACCTGAACCTGCGGGAAATGAGCAGCACCCAAGTGGCCGATGCATTGATGGACGAAGTGATCGAGGTGGGCATCATGCGCCCGTTGCCGTTGCCCGATTCACTGGTCGAAATCGAACTCAGCCGCGAACCGCTGGTGGCCGTGCTCAGCGCCAAGCATCCGCTGGCCCAGGGCAACGAAGACGGCCTGTTCCTTGCCGCGCTGGCCCAGGAGCCGTTCGTGTTCTTTCCGCGAAGCTACGGCAGCGGCCTCTACGCGCAACTCCTGAACCTGGCCCGCGACGCCGGCTTCAGCCCGCACTTCGCCCAG
>NZ_JAOSHO010000994.1 GCF_025917275.1 Pseudomonas agronomica
ACCCGCCGCCGTGGTGAAAGCCGCCAAGCAATCGATGGCCGTCCACGTCAACGCCATGCTCGCCTTCCAGAAGATGGGCGTGCCGACGTTCGACTACGGCAACAACATCCGCCAGATGGCCCAGGAAGAAGGCGTGGAAAACGCCTTCGACTTCCCGGGCTTCGTCCCGGCCTACATCCGTCCGCTGTTCTGCCGTGGCATCGGCCCGTTCCGCTGGGCGGCGCTTTCGGGTGACCCGCAGGACATCTACAAGACCGACGCCAAGGTCAAGGAACTGATCCCCGACGACGCCCACCTTCATAACTGGCTGGACATGGCCCGCGAGCGCATCAGCTTCCAGGGCTTGCCGGCACGTATCTGCTGGGTTGGCCTGGGCCAGCGCGCCAAGTTGGGCCTGGCCTTCAACGAAATGGTCCGCAGCGGTGAGTTGTCGGCGCCGATCGTCATCGGTCGCGACCACCTCGACTCCGGTTCCGTGGCCAGCCCGAACCGTGAAACCGAATCCATGCAGGATGGCTCCGACGCCGTTTCCGACTGGCCGCTGCTCAACGCCTTGCTCAACACCGCCAGCGGCGCGACCTGGGTTTCGCTGCACCACGGTGGCGGGG
>NZ_JAOSHO010000995.1 GCF_025917275.1 Pseudomonas agronomica
GGCGATCTGGACGAGGCGCGCCAGCGGGTCAGTTATCTGGTCAGTCGCCAGACGGCTGAGCTGGACGAAACCGCCGTCGCCCGCGCCGCCACCGAATCGGTGCTGGAGAATGGCAGCGATGCGGTGTTTGCGGCGTTGTTCTGGTTCGCGGTGGCCGGTGCGCCCGGCGTGGTGCTGTACCGCTTGAGCAATACCCTCGACGCCATGTGGGGCTATCGCAACGCGCGCTTCGAGCGTTTTGGCTGGGCGGCGGCAAAGATCGACGATGTGCTCAACTACATTCCCGCGCGCCTGGTGGCGTTGACCTACGCCGTCCTCGGCAAGACCCGCCAGGCGCTCAAATGCTGGCGAACCCAGGGGCCAACCTGGGACAGCCCCAACGCCGGGCCGGTGATGGCCGCTGGCGCTGGTGCGCTGGGCGTGGAACTGGGGGGCGCGGCGGTGTATCACGGCGAACTGCATCAGCGTCCGCCGTTGGGCGGAGGCGTGCCGGCCAGCGCCGACTCCATTGATCGCGGCTGGCAATTGGTGCAGCGCGGCGTATGGTTATGGCTGCTGATTCTCTGCCTCGGAGCCGAGTTCTATGCTTGAGCATGGTGGACG
>NZ_JAOSHO010000996.1 GCF_025917275.1 Pseudomonas agronomica
CTGAGCCTGCAGGCCTACCTCACCCAAGTGACCCGCGTGCGCCTGAAGCTGCAACAGATCAGCACCGCCACCGACCCCATGGAAATGACCCAGGCGCTGGCGCAGACGGTGTTCCAGGGCCGCGGCATCGACCTGACCGACACCCAGTCCTATGGCCGGCTGATGGCCGCCAGCCTGGGCGCGCAATGGGCTGGCGTTGGCGAGACGCTGTTCGTCCAGCCGCTGGAACAGGCCTGGCAGCGGGTGCTACAACCGTCGACAGCGGGCCTCAACAGCCAGTGGCAGCGCTCGATCGTCGAGCACTGGAACGCGGCCTTCGCCGGGCGATATCCGTTCGCCGCGACGGCCAGCGATGCTTCGCTGCCGATGCTGGGGCAGATGATCCGCGCCGACACGGGGCGCATCGAGCGCTTCCTGCACAGCCAGTTGAGCGGCGTGCTGCGCAAGGAAGGCAACCGCTGGGTGGCCGATCCGCGTCATGGTAACGGCTTGCGGGTCAATCCGCAGTTCCTTGCGGCAATCAACCAACTCGGCGACCTGGCCGACGTGCTCTTCACCGACGGCGGCCTGGGCCTGAGTTTCGAGCTGAGCGGCAAAGG
>NZ_JAOSHO010000997.1 GCF_025917275.1 Pseudomonas agronomica
CGCGATGGCGTCAGGTCAGTTGAAATCGAATTGGCTGACACACCGCTATCGCGAGCAAGCTCGCTCCCACAGGGATTGCACTGCGGAGGAAAATTTGTGCATTCATCACCCAAACGCTGGCTCCTGCGAGCCGCTTCCTTGCTGCTCTGCCTGCTGTTCTGGCAACTCGCCGCCGCCGGCCATTGGAACCTTGGCCTGGTGACCTTCGCCAACGTCCCGACCCCACTGGCGGTGGTCCAGGCCGCACTTGGCCTGGGCGAGTCGGGCAATCTCGCACGGCATCTGGGCAGCAGCCTGGGCCGGGTCTTTGCCGGGTATGGCGCGGCGCTGTTGATCGGCGTGGCGCTGGGCCTGGCCATCGGTCGGTCACGCTGGGCCGAAGACCTGCTGCTGCCGCCGCTTGAAGTGCTGCGGCCGATTCCGGCGGTGGCCTGGATTCCGTTGGCGATCCTGATGTTTCCCTCGTCGGAGTTGTCGATGGTCTTCATCACCTTCACCGGCGCGCTGTTCCCGATCCTGCTCAACACCGTGCACGGCGTCGAAGGGGTGGACCGACGGCTGATCGCGTCGGCGAAAAGCCTCGGGG
>NZ_JAOSHO010000998.1 GCF_025917275.1 Pseudomonas agronomica
GAAGGCGGCCTGACAGCCGACCACGATTGTGGGAATGGTCGGACAATCCTCCGGGCTGTGGCAGATTTTTCCGACGAGCTCTGGCGGTTGCAGGGTGGGAAGGGCTGTCGCTAGTCTTTCCCCGCCGCTGCAAATTCAGCGGCCGGGCCTGGAAACCCGCAAGTAAAAGGGCGTTATTTCAATCCTAATGGAGCGCCAACATGTCTGAAGATAACTCTGGGCCAACAAAAAACGATTCCATATCTCCCGAAGCCAGCCAGATTCCCCCGATACTCGATGAAGCCGCCAAACGCGCCATCGACCACTATCTTGACCCCAAACCTCAAGCCAAAAAGAAAAAGCCCTCAGGTCAACTGTTCGCCGTCGTGGACGGTGTCGACACCGAAAGCCTGCTGGCCAACCTCAGCGAAACCCTGGCCTCAGCCGATGCCATGGTCAGCGACCTTGCCTTCGACCTGAAAGGCTCGCGACGCCATGTTGCCCTTGGCATTCAGCAACTGATCGAGCTGGGCGCTTTATTGGCGAATCGGATGCTGGACAACGTCAATACACAACCCTGACCACACCGCACGCAGAA
>NZ_JAOSHO010000999.1 GCF_025917275.1 Pseudomonas agronomica
GTTAATTTCAACTTAGCGCACGACAAACCGCTGCTGCGTCAGCAGCCGATCACCCTGGAACACCATGAACCGCCACTCCCCCGGCACCACTTCGTGGCTTTCGGTGAATTCGTAGGCCATGACATCCTGCGGCGCGCCGGGCACCAGTTTCTGGATAACTTCGAACTTGTCGTGGCGCACGCCATCGGGCGTACGGATGCCCGGCGTGAAATACAGCAAGGTCAACGGCTGGTCATTCTCGATCTTGCCCGCCAACTGATAGCGCATACCAAATTTGGTGCCCAGCTTGGCCGGAACACTTTCGGTTTGGCGGATCTGCTCATTGCTGCGACGCAGGACCCGCTCGCCCGACTGCAACTCGGCCTTTGGCCCTTCGAAGACCCCATATTCCACCGGGCCTTCGACACGAACTTCAGCCTGGGCCAAGCCGCAGGTCAACAACAGCGCGAACAGTGCGCTTGAACGGGTGAGGTGCATGGTGCGCTCCTTGATTGAGATGAGCGCGAGGGTATGACACGGGGGTGACAGGGTGATGACAAAGCGATGTGTACGCTGACTTGCTCCCAGCGGAC